>JAISBG010000343.1 GCA_031266315.1 Planctomycetaceae bacterium
AAACGCCGTTGTTGTCGAAGCGCAAATGCCGCCACAACGCGTTGCCGATAACCGGTTGAACCGGAACCATAAGCCATGCAGCATGGGTCAAAAGAGATTGGCAACGTTCACTCAACGGAAGAATCAGACTCAAAAACGTTAACCCCAATTTCGCCAACCGTGCTTCTTCAAGCGTAGAAGGATTGGAGCGACTCTCCAGCAATACCTGATTAAGTCGGGTAAAACGTTTCGTAACCCAACTTTTCCAAAAAGTTAATTGTGATTGAATACGTGAAGAAGTTGAAACAGGCGGGTCAGGTAAAGGAAAGCCGGAAACGGCAAGATGAAATTGTGCCAGTGCCATCATTGCCGCAACAACCTGAAATTGTTTTTGATCTTTTTGAGCAAATTGATCCAATTGATCAAAAGTTTCCGCTTCCGTTTCAAAACAGTCAAACCAAGGCAGTAATTCCCAATAGGAACCGTCAAATTCCACAAATCCCTTATGTTTTCGGGTTTCCAATGGAAGAGGAACAAACTCAATTCCTTCATATGCGGCAGTCCACAATACGGCTTGAATGAATTGTAATCGATCACGGTTGGGAGCTCCTTGAGACCACCGGCGCAAACAAAAAGTCTCCTTCAAAGATTCAACACGCCAATGTCTGCACAAACCAAGCGACAACGACGGATCAAGAGGAAATAAATCTTCCGACCGAAAATTGTTTGGATAAGCGGAGAGAACGTGTTCGACAATTTGCCCCGTTATCATATTTTGGTGATCCGTTAAAATCGTTAAAATGAAATCGCTCGACAATTATTCAAATAATTCAATTATTCAAAAATTCAAAAGAATAGCGTTAAATGCTCCTCCAGAATCGTAATCGGATTATAACGACTTCAAAGGAAATCTTTTTTAATTTTTTTACCAAATCTTCACAAAATCTCTTCAGGAATCACCCAATAAAAGTAAGTTACGTCAATTGTAAAACTTGAATCATTTGTAAAACATGAACCGCCTCCGAAAGATAGGATAAAGACAAAAAATGACCACTATTCACAATTATTCACAATCAAACAGGTTTAGGACAACTTTAACAATTAAGTTATCTCGCAAATTATTTCCGTAAATATTCCCGAATATTTCAGAATATTTTAGAAAAGAGTTTGACACCCTGTCAGTAGGATTGCAAGTTTTCTTCCGCCCTGCAAGGGCAATGCGTAACAACCCACCGCAACGCGGTGGGTAACAGTCCTGTCTCAACAATCGCCCTGTAAGGGCAATGCAAAGCGGATTGGCATTGCCCTTTCAGGGCGAAATTTACGGGTGGGCTTTAACCCACCGCGTTGCGGTGGGTTGTTATGCAATGCCCCTAAAGGGGCGGAGGAAAAACTTGCAATCCTAGCAGGACACCCTGTTGACGGTTTTGGGATTTCTGGTAAAGTTTACGAAAATTTTTTGAGTTTCTTTTTGGTTTCCGTTCGGTCCGGTTCTGAAAAGAGGATAATTAACAATAACAACAGACCGCCTAATTTGCCGTTTCCGAAACGTCGTCCAATTATTTAATTTTATTAATTAATTGTTTTGACGATGTGCCGAAGGTTGCGGTTTAAGATTTAGAAAGAGAGTATTGACATGTCTCACGCCCCTGCACCTGTTTCTGTTCAGGAATTGATTGATGCCGGAGTCCATTTTGGTCACCGCGCCAGTATGTGGAATCCCAAAATGCGCCCGTATGTTTACGGACGCCGTAAATTGATTCACATTATTGATGTTCGGGAAACTGTTCGCGGTATTTTACGCGCTAAAAAATATCTTCGTCAGGTTGCCGCCCAAGGAAGTTTGGTTCTTTTTGTCGGAACCAAACGGCAAGCCACCGAAACGATGAAAAATGAGGCTGCACGTTGCGGAATGCCTTATGTTGCGGAACGTTGGCTTGGCGGAACTCTGACCAATTTCAAAACAATTCGAAGCCGGCTTTCCCGACTCAAAGAACTTGAAGAAATTCTTGGCGGAGAACAGTTGCATACTTATTCGAAAAAGATGCAATCGTCGCTCCAACGGGAATACCGCAAAATGTTTCGGAACTTGAACGGTATTCGTGAGATGAACCGTTTTCCCGAAGCAATGGTAATTGTCGATCCGAAAAAGGAAAAAAACGCCGTCAAAGAAGCCCAAAAACTCGGAATTGTAACCGTGTCGTTGATTGATACGGATTCCGACCCGGACGAAATTGATTTGGCAATTCCCGGCAATGACGATTCCATCCGGTCAATTGAAGTGATTATGCGTTGTCTTGCCGATGCCGTTTTGGAAGGTCGGCATGATGCCGGTCTTCAAACGGAAATTGCCGGAAGATAATGAAATATACTGTATTAGTTATAAGTCATAAAATTAGTATTTTCATAACTATTCAGTGTAATTTTTGTTAAAAGTTTGCATAACTATTTACTTTTACTTAATAGGTACAAAAAGCGGAATAGCCCGATAGGGCTTCATTTTCATAACCGCAGGTCTTTGACCTGCGGTGTAACGCTAAACAGCCTACTGCCTGAAAGGCAGAATTTTAGTTAATAGTGGAGAGTGGAGGACACAAGCAGATAATTTACATTTACCAACACACAATAAATCCGCTTGCGAACTATCCACTATCAACTCTCCACTAAAATCCTGCCTTTCAGGCAGTAGTTTCGTGGGTTTGTAACCGCAGACCAAAGACCTGCGGTTACGAAAATAAAGCCCTATCGGGCTATTCGGTTTTTCGGATCAACCCGGAAAATAATTATTTAGAAACTTGAAAAATACCAAATACAACCCGAACACAGTATAATCAAATTTTTCGTTTTCCAATTTTAATACTTTTAATCCTTTCAACTAACAATGGATATATCAGCCTCACAGGTTAAGGCGTTTCGTGATAAGACGGGGTTGCCGATGATGGATTGCAAGAGAGCCCTCGTCGAAGCCAACGGCGATGAAGAAAAGGCTCTCGAAATACTTCGTAAAGCCGGTGCCAAAACGATGGCAGGACGAACTGACCGCGAAACGGAAAGCGGTCGGATAGCGATTTTCACCGACACGAAACGGCAAGTTTCGGCAATGGTGGAACTTCTTTGTGAAAGTGCTCCCGTTTCCAATACTGAAGAGTTTATTCTTTTGGTCAACGGTTTAGCGGAACAACTTGCAACGGGTCCTGGAGCCAAAACGCCGGAAGAACTTCTTGCTCAACCGTTTCCCGGCAAACCGAATGTTACGCTTAAACAGTTTTACGATGATTTGGTCAACAAAATCCGCGAAGTATTCCGTCTTACGCGGATTATCCGAATTGAAGGACCTTGCGGTGCTTACGTTCACCACAATGCTGCGGTTGGAGTTCTGCTTCCGATTGAGGGAACGAATATTGATCTTGGTAAGGACATTAGTATGCATGTTGCTTCGATGCGACCGCAGGCTCTTAGTGAAAAAGACCTTGATCCGGCGGTTATCGAAAAGGAACGTCAATTTGTGGTCGAACAAGTCAAAACGCAAAACGCCAACAAACCGGACAACATCATCGAAAAAATCGTTGATGGTAAAATGAAATCTTTCTTTGCTGAACGGACATTACTCGGTCAACAGTTTGTCAAAGATTCAGCGAAAACGGTTTCGCAAGTTTGCGATGAAGGCAAAATCAAGATCAAAGAAATGATTCACTGGATTTTGGGACGCTTAACCTAAAAAACATTGTGCGCAACGCAAATAAAGTATACTGCGTGTAGGTTTGTATTTAGTATTTTTCAAGTTTCTAAAGAATTATTTTCTGGATTGATCTAAAAAACCGAATAGCCCGATAGGGATTAATTTTCGTAACCGCAGGTCTTTGACCTGCGGTTATGAACTAAAAAACCGTTGCCTGAAAGGCAGGATTTTAATCTCTGCTGCCGCTATTATTTAAAATCCTGCCCTTCGGGCGGTTACGAAAATAAAGCCCTATCGGGCTATTCGATTTTGAGGATCAATACAGAAAATAGACCTACAAAATGCCAAATAACGCAGTATATTGTTCACTAATCAATTGTTTTTGGGCGAATTTCAGGAATTGTATCCAATCAAATTCGATGATATCATGTTTTCCTTCGCGCAAATGATAACCGATACGGTTACCGACGGACTGATTAACGGACGGCATTTCTGTTACGTTCCCGAAACCGTCGGTTCCGAGCAACCGATACACCGGATCCGCATAAAATCCTGAAAGAAATTCACCTTTCGGATCTGCCCAAAGGTCTTCCGAAGCACTGGCAATATAAACGGGACGCGGAGCAATAAGCGCAACAAGTTCGTGTTGATCGACCGGAAGCGAATTGACATCGAGATTATATTTTTTGAAGTTATCGCAAAACCAATGCGGAATAACCGCATTG
>JAISBG010000443.1 GCA_031266315.1 Planctomycetaceae bacterium
GTTTCAACCGCTTTTCAATTTGCACAAACAGGGGGTTGTTCACCTGAATGTAATTTCGATGCACATAAACACCGCCATGATTCCAAAAATAAATATCTTTATCCGTACAACTCATACTGCAAGCCGCTGTCCTTACTTGCTTTTCAGTAAAAGATTTATTTTCCGTGTGACGTTTTAAGATCGCCAAGATTTCGTCCGATTTAAGAGGACGAGACGCTTTTTTGAGAACTTGGTAAACCCTCTTCTGCATGGAACATTTTGTCGAACGGTAAATCTCTCCTTCTTCCGTAATCCGTTGGTACTGCGAATCCGAAGAGCATTTCCAATCCACGAAAGACTCCGTAATATGTTGTGATAAATCACACTCCGCACAGCATGTCTTCAAAAGATTCGACAGCAAACTTTGCCGCGTTAAAACCTTGTCATTTGTACGCTTAGCGAGATTCGAAATAGTTGCTGCCAACAGTTCACATTTTTCACACGGGTGGGTTAAGGTCGAATAATAACCATTTCCGTAACTGATAAAAAAGTTTGCAACTCTATCAATCAAAAACTTGACCAACAAATGCGAACAATTCTGTTCCGACCAATCATTGTCTTTTGCCAATTGTGTAGCGATTTTCTTTGCATGAGCGAAGCCTTCCAATTTGAGCAGTGATGATTCCAACATCTGGTGAACCTCTACAAACGGACTCCGTACCATTGTAATGTCGGCTGGAATTTTGCATTTTAATTCAAGTTGGCGGATACGTTCTCGTGTCAGCCCATACCTTTCTGCAATATTTTCCAACGTTTTTCCGTTGACTCGTTGCAGTAATACATTGATGGCGCGCTCGGAACGCACGTAATTCTGTAGGAGAGAAATAAGAAATGCTTCCGGAGTTGATTTATCAAGCGGAGATGACGGCGGCGGTAAGAGGAGTTTTTGGATTCTTGCATGCACACGAGCAATTTTTTTCTCGGAAAAATGTTTGATAAGCAAAAAGGGCGACATTGGTGTCAGCAATAATCCTCCCAAAGTGGAAACACCGTTTTTTTTGAAAACAGACAGCATTTTACCGTAAATTATTTTATCCATTTTGAAATGCGGTAAAAAAGATTTGTGAACGGAATCGACAACACTACGAAGAGGTTTGTTACTGAAAAACGGCATTGCTTTTAATGATTCTTCGGTGATTGTCTGTTCCCAAGCCGGTATTCTTTCGTCAACGACAGAAGAAATAACAATATTACTTCGAAAATGACAGCAAAACTTGATGAGTTCGTATTGTGCGGATTGAATTTCACAAACAACGCTTGGGTTACCACCGGTCAATTGCGCAATGTCTTCAGACGTAGCCGAAAGAAAATCTTTTACCGTTGCGAAAAGATCGTAAGAAGCCTGTTCCCTAGTATTTTGGAATTTTTTTTGCAAGTAAAAACAGATGCTGAAATAGGGCGGAATACCATGAAGAAAGTCGGTAGGAGCATAACGGCATCTCCGTTCAAATTGGAGTTGCCGGAGGACAAAATTATCTTTTGGAACAGCGAAAAAAAGGAAGTCCTGCAACGATTTCACTCCGTTCTCCTGAAGAAACATGAGAGAATTCCCGGAGATTCCCGATTGTTTTATTGTTGTTGACGTTAAAAAATCGTTCAAAGTACCTTTCGACGCCAATATTTCGGGGGAAAAATCCTTCTGGATTTGAGCAAGTTCTTTATAAGCCTTGCAAATGGGAGACGGGAGAGATTTGAGAATGGCTAAGTTCGCATAAAACAACTCGCTAATCCGCGTGATACCGAGATGCCACAATGCCTCCTTTGCTATGAAAGATAAGTCCAATAAAAATACGGAAAACTCATTGTCACAAGAAAATTCGGAAATGGAATCTATTTTTTTACGAATAATTTTTTCACGAATATCCGCTTGCTTTGTTGAGAGTGATTGCAAAGTTCCAGACCCGATATTGGGAATGTATTCAATTTGTTGAAAATCAAAGCAGGCAAATTCCCACCAGTTTGAAATACCGAATTCGATAAGAGTTTTCCTTTCGCGGGGATTTAATGGAAGATAGGCGGAGATGGATTGTTCCCAAAAGGAAACCGGCTCCGGCAACTCAATTGAAAGTTTTCGAAGAACCCATTCTCTGGTTTTCGCAAGGCAATGTAATGTTATATGCCCATATCCTTTTGGTAACTGCAACTCCGAGAGATCAATATCCAAAAATTCACTGACAGTCGTAACATTTAATAGATGAAGAGCATTGTTTTCTTTGGTGGAAAGAGGAAGACATTTAATGTGGGATTGAAGAGACAAGGGTTCTTCGTCCAATTCTTCATGCCCGTTTGCTTTCCGTATGCGTTTTTGCAACGCTTGAATCCTCGTAACGGTTGTTTCGCCGTACCCCTGAACAGAAAATAGTTGCGAGAAATCATATTCGCAGAAAGCATCAACCGTTGTCATTGCCAACGTTTTCAACGCATTTTTTTCCCGAGTTGCAAGATTATTGAGGATAAAAGAGAAATCAATCTTAATCTCTTTCTCTGCAATATTATTATCTGAATAGACACTTAAATGATTATCTTCCATTGGCACACAAAAATTTTCTATCTGTTTTTTGTTAAAGTTTTAATTTATAGGTAACGATTATTTTTTGACACGACATACATAATATCCATGATTTACCGGATTTTATTTGATTTTTATCCTGCAAATTCTGTCAAAAAATAAATTTTTAGAAGTTACATAAATTTCCCCACATACAATCCAACACAAAATTCTCCAAAATAAAAAATTGTGAAAACTTTGCTCTTCTTAATTCGAAAGACCAAAGACCATAATTTTATTTAGTGTCATATTGTAGTCTTTAGATTTTTATGTTGTCAATCCCCCACACTCTAATTCTAATCAATTTTTTTTGAAAAAAATGAAATTATTCAGTGAGCTGGGCTATTTATCAAAAAGCCCGCTGGACGATCGCGCCGGTTGAGCGATAATTGACTCCCAATCGGTTTGTCCTTCATAAATATTCTGTCATTGAATCAATACGCAAAGGAATGGTAAACCGATTGGAATTAATGATAACTCAACCGGCGTAACCGCCCAGCGGGCTTTTGATAAATAGCCCACCTATTTTCGCGTTTAAAACGAACTTTTCAATGCTTAGACACCGAATCCGGTAGAATCAGGAATTTTTCTGTCCCGTTAGGGACAACATGTTGGTAGAAAACTGGATTTTATTTGATTTTTATCCTGTTAAATTCTGTAAATCCTGTCTAAAAATATCT
>JAISBG010000452.1 GCA_031266315.1 Planctomycetaceae bacterium
TTTTTTTAACTCATCGCGTTTTTTATAGCCCCATCCGCGATGACAAGCAGATTCCCAAAGTTCCGCAAACGTCATGAAACTAATATAAAGTTTTTTACCGGTCAAAATCGAAAGATAAAGCGGTCGCCATGTATTATCGCTGGAAAGATATGTTACGATATTCGTGTCCAGCAAAAATTCGCCGCTCTCTTCTCTTTGAGTGATTTTGCTCACTGTTTACGTCTCCGCAAAAATTCTTCTGCTTCTTCTTTGGATTCCCACAAAAACGAAAGTGAATCAAACAGACGTTCCGGGTCAGTACAAGGACCAACTCCTTGTTCTTCTGCCAATTCTTCCAACGTTTTCCGATGTTTCCAATGCTCATTGTTTTCCGGCAACGGTGTTGTTTTCTTTACAACAATAATTTCCGTGCCGCAAAATTCCGGCGGTAATGTAATGGAACCGTTGTCCGGTACAAACGTTTCGTAACGCAACATTGACATTGTTTCATTTTCCTTAAATTTGTTTCGTAAGTGATACAACAATTAAGCGGATTCATCAGGTTCGATGGAATTCTTTTTGAGAACATCATCTACAACACCGTAAACTTTGGCTTCTTCGGCGTTGAGATAAAAATCGCGGTCAGTATCTTTGGCGATTTCTTCAACCGGTTTGCCAATATGTGACGCGAGAATTTCATTAAGCATGGCGCGGTCTTTTAATATTTCCGTTGCCTGAATTTCAATATCCGTAACCTGACCGCCGACACCGCCCCAAGGTTGGTGCATCATGATTTTGGCGTGCGGCAACGCAAAACGTTTTCCTTTTGTACCGCCTGCCAAAAGAATGGAACCGCCGCTTGCCGCCAAACCAACACAATAAGTTGCCACCGGACAACTGAGCATCTGCATGGTGTCGTAAATTGCCAGCGTTGCTGTTACACTTCCGCCGGGCGAATTGATATAAAAATGAATATCTTTCCGGCGATTTTCACTCTGAAGATAAAGCAATTTCATCACAAGTTCATTGGCATTGTCGCTTCGGATTTCGCCTTGCAGGAAAATAATCCGGTTTTCAAGAAGAAGATCGCCAAGTGTCATTGACCGTTGACGTTGGTAATCGCGATAGTTTGCCATTGTAGCGGAATAAGGCGGGAAAAAAGTTTCTTGCATTATGATGTAGGAAATCGGTAAAGTATGATTAAAAAACGTTGTAAACTACAGTATCCTATAACAATAGAATACAAATCACCGTGTAGTTATGTCGTTATGTGAAGGGGAACGGAATGTAATTGGTAAATTGATTGATAAATTGTTTTCGGTTTGCCGACTGCCGAATTTGCAGAATTAATTCAAACCGTTTTTATCGTCTGTAATTTTGACTAAAAAACTCCAATCAATCAAGAGCGATTTCAAAGAATTTAACAAAAAGTTCCTAACTATTTGCCAGTTGGCATGAAATTTAAGTTAATTTGCGGAACTTACGAGTTTTATGCGGTTTTTTTCAATTTTGGCGGGACACGGAGATTGAATAGACCGAATAATTCGTCCTGATTTAATCCCGAAGAGGTATTCAGCCCACCTTTGGCTCCCGCAAGAATAAGTTCGGAAAGTTCCCGCTTTTCTTGTAACACACGGTCAATACGTTCTTCAACAGTATTGGTCGAGATAAAACGTGTTACGGTAACAGGTCCCGCCGCACCAATACGATGTGCCCGATTGATTGCCTGATCTTCAACCGCCGGATTCCACCAACGGTCAAACAGAAAAACATATTCCGCAAATTGCAAATTCAACCCGACACTGCCCGCTCCGTAACTCATCAATATAACATGAATATCCTTGTCCTCCCGAAAACATCGAATCATTTCGTCACGTTTTCCCGACGGAATTTTGCCGTGATATTCCGCAATACCAAACCGTTCAAGATGTTGTTTGAGTCGGTAAAGCGTTTCAACCCATTGGCTAAAAATAATTGCCTTCCGCCCACTTGCAGCAACCTCTTCAAGATCAGCAAGCAACCGCTCCAACTTGGCACTTTCACCAGTTGCCGGATCGAAATTGCATATTTGTTTGAGCCGGATAATTAACTCAAAAACTTGAGGAATTGAAATGGATTCCGCTTCGGAAAGCCGTAACACGCCTTCATCTTCTGCCATTTTGTACGTTTCCGCCTGCTCCGGCGTTAAGTCGAGAACCGCATCGCGTAACAATTTCGGCGGTAATTCCGTAAGAACTTTGTCCTTCGTCCTCCGCAAAATATGATCACCAACTACCTTGCAAACATCGGTCGGTTTAAGTCCCGATTCCAAAAAACCCGGAGCCAGAAATTCAAAAATTCCAACTAAATCTTCCTGCGAGTTTTCAACCGGGGTCCCGGTAAGTGCCCAATTCCGCCGGCGTGAAATTGCTCTTGCCGCTTGAGAGGTTGCGTTACTTTTATTCTTAATCCGTTGCGATTCGTCGAGAACAACCAAATCAAACACCGGTGCCTTTTCGCCCTTCGGACAATCAAAATATTCACGATCACGATTCAGAAGTTCATAATTGGCAAGCCGAACCGGAACTCCCGATAATTGCCAAAGCCATTTTCGCCGCGCCGGAGAACCATCAATCGAGTGTACAGTAATTTCCGGCGCCCATGTTTCAAATTCACGCTTCCAATTCGTAAGCAACGGCTTCGGGCAAACAAGCAAAACACTTCGGATTTCACCGGTACGGAGCAACAGCCGAATTGTTGTAATCGCCTGCATCGTTTTGCCCAACCCCATCTCGTCCGCAAGAATTGCAAAATGCGCACTGTACAGAAACGCAATTCCCTGACGTTGATACGGAAATGGTTCAAACGGCAAATCAAGCGTCGGAAGATGCAAAATTGATTCAATCGGCGGTTGAAGAATATAACTCAAACGATCCTGCACTTTAACCGCATCACGCGGAATACGAATACGTGTTAAAGTTTCAATATCGGCTTTAATAAGTTCCGCGTCAAACGTAACAGATTCTTCCAAACCAACAATATCCGCCTCCTGAAAATCTATTACAAAATTATCCGACTCTAAACTTTCCGTTTCCGAATCATTTGTTTCAATATTATTTGTTTCAAGGTCGTTTGCTTCAAGGGCGTTTGTTTCAAAATCATCTGTGTCGGAATGATCGGTTTCCGAATGATCTGTTTGTGAGTTGGAAACCAACTCATCAGGCGGTGCAACAAAAAACCAACTTCGTGAATTGACGCGGACTTTCGAATTGACCGGCAAAGACGCAACACGAATACTCGGCTCCGCCGGCAATAAATCCGAATGTACACTAATTTCAACCGGACGCTGCAACTGACGGTTCCAACCTGTTACGAATAAATCAATCGGAGAAGATGGAAACGGAAAAAATAAAGAGCAAATCTGAAACCGATTCGCTTCCTCTTCTTCCTGTAATTCTTTAATGAGTCCATTCATTGTATTATTTATTATTTAATATATTTAAAATATTCAAAATTATTCAGAGGAATTTTCGTTAAAAATTTAGTAAGTTTTTCCTACGCTCTGAAAGGGCAACACAAGCCAGCCCGCCGCAACGCGGCGGGTTAGCCCAACGACACATCGCCCTGAAAGGGCAGTATACGGACTGAAAATATAACAATAGTTACGTTGCCCTTACAGGGCGTTTGTTTCGGGTTCGTTACCCGCCGCGTTGCGGCGGGCTGGCTTATATTGCCCTTTCAGGGCGTAGGAAAAACTTATTATCCTTTTAATAAAATTCCACTGAATAATTACAATATTTTATTTATGATAATGATTCCAGAGTTGGCGGTTTATTGGGGTCGTAATTTTTGGAGAGGTAATTGTCCGGTGCCGAACCGGTACGTTGAGGGTGGACTGGTCTTTTCGGTAACGGTTTTTCTTGGAATAAAACAAAACGTTTTTTATATTCGTTGCAATTAAAATCCAAATCGTGGAACTGTCTCAATACCGAAATAATATAATCCAATAAACATTCCGAAGCACGGAATTTTTGGATAATTTCCGTCCCGATAATTTTGTTGGATTTCATCTCCACGAACAGCAGAAATTTTTTATGTCGCAGTTTGGTAATAAGCAGATAATCACAACGTTTCAAACTGCCGTTTTCGTTGCAAAAAATTTGATCATTCGCCTGACTGTAATCAATCTTAATAAGAATCGAATCATCGGAAACTCCGTTAATCTGAACTTCTCGCAATTTGGCACTACGGTCATTTTCTTTAAGAATTGCCGTTCGGGCGTTGATTTCGCCGAAAATACCGGGAACAAGTATCTTTTGTAACGTTTCTTTAAGATTGATATTCATTTTTAATCTCCTGCCAGAATTTCGTCCTGAATATTATTCATTTCAATAATCGTGTCATCGAAAACAGGAAGGCAAATACCAAGTTCGTCAATTTTCGCCTGTACAAAAATGTATTTCGGAACCGCCGAATCGGTAACAATTTGTTCCGACTCCGACTCCATTTTTGTTTTTATTTTTGTTCTTGTTTTCGGGGGAGATACTTTTTGTGTCATATAAACCCGTACTTTTGCAGGATTAAGAATTTCCGCCTCTGTATATCCGTATCGTTTCATTACACGGTTATTATTTTTATTGTGCCGGTAAAGCATGATGAGCGTGTTCAATTCCTTGACAATATAATCGCTGTGTGTGGTGATATAAATTTTGTAACCTTGATTAACCAGTCTTACAAAAATTCGTGCCAGAATCCGCTGATTTTCAGGATGTAAATTCATTTCCGGTTCGTCAATCATTAACATATTGACCGGCGTTTCCCGTAGCATTGTACCACGATATAATTGTAACCAGAACGGTAAAAGTGAACGGACAGAGGATGACGTTTCACTCAACGTCAACGGCGTATGTTTGGTACTTATTTCAGTACATGTTTCAGTATGGAAGGGTACAAAATGCAATTTGTTGTGACGAATTTCAAAATTTCCGTCCAGCATTTTGTTAAAAATAGTTTGTAGTTCTGTTTGTTCCGGTAACAATTTCTGTATGAAATCACGAATCATATTGAGATTGTTTTGAGCGGGAAGCGGATAGTTGAGCGGTTGGGAATGGATGTTGTCCTTCTGTTGATTCTTTTTGTCGCGGTAATAACCAATCTCTTCCGAAAACATTGCCGCACCGATTCGTTCCGCACTCACTACAGCCGCACAAGGAATAATTTCAGGCGAAATAAATTTTGTTAAACTTTGAACGGAATCAATTATTGGGACAGAATTAGATGAATCAGACAAATTAGACCGATTGGACAAAAATTCCTGCGGAACATGTTCTTCTTGAAATATTTGAACACTTTTTCCTTCGTCATCTGTTTTAACAAGGTACGATTCGCAATCGGATAAAATCCAACGTGCGGTTTTTCTTTTTAAGAGCAATGATTGGTTAAGAGTCCAGCGAATACTGAGACGGAATTGGCAATCCGCTAACCGTTCAGAAGGAGAACCCAAGACAACAGGCAAATATTCCGTAACATATTTTTGGTAGGCGAGTTCCAGATTTTTAGATAACAGCGGCTGAATTTGTTTTCGTACTATTCGAAATTCCCGCTCGTTTTTGATTTTTTTGATCATTGTCGTACCGATTTGAAAATTGTACTTATTGTGCCAATAATCGAAAAAACCGTACAAAGTATAAGCCGCTAATGTTTTACCGGTATTGTTTTTACCGCAAACAACCGTCAGATCGCCAAGTTCGTATTTCGTGCTCTCGATAACTCCAATATTTTTGATGAATACTTTCATGCTCAATAAAACGTAATAAAATCGGAATAGCCCGATAGGGCTTTATTTTCGTAACCGCAGGTCTTTGACCTGCGGTTACGAACCAACGAAACCACTGCCTGAAAGGCAGAATTTTAGTTAATAGTGGAGAGTTGATAGTTAATAGT
>JAISBG010000503.1 GCA_031266315.1 Planctomycetaceae bacterium
ATTGAGAGCGGCTTCCAATGCGTGTAGATCTTCCGGATTGAAAATTGCCGACAATGCAGATCGGTTGACAGTACCGTCTTCTTTCATTGCGTCTGCTGTGATATTGGCAGTATCAGGAACCTGTTTAACAAGGACTATTGAATGATACATTAATTAATTTGTAATTTGTTAAAATGTTTAATTTTTTCACAAGGTTCAATATATTCATAATAAGATATATATTTTAAGCAGGAAAAATTGAAATTTCAAGGCGGGGCAAAGATCATTTTTTCGTAAGGCAACTTCTAAAAACCTATTTTTTTGACAGGATTTAAAAAATTTACATGATAAAAAATCAAATAAAATCTAGTAAGTCATGCATATCTTGTCAAAAAATAAATCTTTGTAAAGGTTTTTAGAAGTTGCCTTATGATTGTTTACCTTTGATGAAAATTCTGCTGAAATATTACCAATGATTTTACTATTTCGGGGAAACACCTAATCCGGGAGAATCAGAAAAATTTCTCTGAATAATTACAAAATTTGTCTTGATTCCGATCATGTCAGGGGGAGTTGAAAAATTTTGAGGTATTGGATAAGATAGCAACTCGAAAAAAACGGATAAAATAACGGATAAAATGGAATATTATAGATTATTGATTACCATGATTTGTTAAACAAATCATAATTTTGTTTTTTCTATGTTTATTTGTTTTTGTTTCGGTAGGCGTAAAATTGTGTCGGAAACTGTTTTTATCTCCCCTGAACACGGAAAATTCCAATGTCTGTTGATATTAGTACCCTGACTGAACGTTTTGTCAAAAAGAAAAAAGAATACGAACTTGACAAACTCTATCGTGCTTTGGTTAAACTAGAAGGCAGCGATTTACATTTGAAAGTTGATCGTCCGCCGCTTGTTCGAATCAAAGGTGAACTTCGGAATCTGGAACGCGGTCCGATTGACGATGAAGAAATGACCCGTCTCATTCTTCCGACAATGGACGAGCGTAACCGGAAAATCTTGAACGATACCGGCGGCGCGGACTTTTCACATCAATGCGAAGTGGACGGCGTACCGTGGCGGTTTCGTGTCAATGTGTTACAACAGATGGGGCATCTTGGTTTGGTAGCACGGCGCATCAACAACTTCATTCCCGATCTGGAAAAATTACACATTCCGCCGTCGCTTTACGAACTCTGTAAATTTTCTCAAGGAATGATTCTTTTGGCAGGTGTTACCGGTTCGGGCAAAAGTACAACAATTGCCTCAATGCTCAACTGGGTAAACCGGCATTACCGAAAGCATATTCTGACACTTGAAGACCCGATTGAATTTCTTTTTACCGATGATAAATGTTTAATTAACCAACGTGAAATCGGACAAGATGTTGTTGATTTTAGCATTGGCATGAAGCACGCTGTCCGTGAAGACCCGGATGTAATGCTTGTCGGCGAAATGCGTGACCGGGAAACATTCGAAACGGCAATTCACGCAGCGGAAACGGGGCACCTTGTTTTCGGAACGATTCACGCTTCGTCCGCTCCAAGTACGATTGGGCGTATTCTTGACCTTTTTCCTTCTTCCATGCACAAGGCAATTCGTAGTGCGTTGGCATTCAATATGAAAGGGATTGTCGCGCAAAAACTGTTGCCGTCGTGTATGCCGGGAGTGTCGCGGGTTCCAACAATTGAAGTAATGATTTTCAACGCAACCGTACGTAAATTGATTCTCGAAGAAAAAGACGCCAAATTATCCGATGCGATTCGAATTGGTGTTTTGGAAGGAATGCAGGATTTTACAATGAGTCTCAAAGACCTCGTTCAAATGAAAAAAATTGATCGGGCAACCGCGTTTGAAGTCGCTCCCAATGTTGAGTCGCTTAAAATGGCTCTCAAAGGAATCGAAGTTAAAGAACCGGGTATTTTATAGAATTCGTCAAATAAGGTAGGCAATCGTTAAGGTGGGCGACCTTTCGCTGAAAGGTCGCGTCGGCGTACTCGCCGACGGTGAATCTGATTAACGACGGCAAAATGATGACTCAACTGGCGCGACCCTTCAGCGAAGGGATCGCCCACCAATTTTCGTGTTAAATAGGAATGTTCCACTGAATAATTCCATGTTTGTTTTAACGACCCTTATGTGAACGGAATATATTTGTTTGTTCCTGTAATGGTGTTTTATTAACTTTAACTTGTAATAGGAGATTACGATGATGATTCGTAGGGTATTTTTATTGTTGGTTGTTGGGGTTTCGGTTTGTTGTGTGATGGTTTTCACGGGTGTTGTGGGGATTTTTGCGGCGGAGGGGTTTCGGTTTGCGGAGAAAAATGATGAGAAGCAATTGGTGCTTACCGACTGGAGTTTGCCGGTTTTGACGTATCGGTTTGACGCGGTGGAACATGATCAGGTTCCCGCGAAAGAATCGCGGCGATTGGCGGGTTGTTATGTTCACCCGCTTTATGGTATTGACGGTGAAGTTTTGACGGACAACGCTCCAAAGGATCATTATCATCATCACGGTGTTTTTTGGACTTGGCCTCATGTTGGTGTTCACGAAGCGGACGGCAAGGTTAAACGA
>JAISBG010000540.1 GCA_031266315.1 Planctomycetaceae bacterium
CAAACATGTAACAAAGTTTTTCATTGTCGTGTTCCTTATTTTATAAGGTTTCATTGAAATAATCGCGAAACATTTACCACAAAACAATATGGCAAAAAAGATGTATCGCTATTGAATGAGATTTTAGTTTACGCGATACCAAACCAAAAATCAAGATAAATCTTTCTTTTTTTGAGAAAATTTTGTTGTTTTAGAATTTTCTGATTCTATCGGATTAGGTGTTTTCTACCGATAGTCAAATAATTGGTAATATTTCATCGGCAATCATCAGGTGGACAACCTTTTGTAGGTGGGCGACCTTTTGCTAAAAGGTTGCGTCGGTGTTAGCCGACTGTGAACTAGATTAACGACGGCAAACTAAGTTGCCAACCGTTTTGGAGTTAATAATGACTCAACCGGCGCGACCCTTCAGCGAAGGGATCGCCCACCTCTTTCATGATTTTTCATGTGTTGCGCGTTTAAAACGAACTTGTCAATGCTTGGACATCTAATACGGTAGAATCAGAAAAATTTTCTCTGTTGAACTCAATGCTCCGTACTGCGTTGCACTTGCACGGGGTTATCCATGTTAAAGTCCTACGGACTTAGGAATCAAATATTTTCACCTTGACTTTCCATCTCGCACGTAACATGAGTTACTTACTTGGGTTACTCCCAATTCCAAAACAACCGGAAAATTTCTTGGTTATGTCGAGAACAACCCATGCGGCAAGGATGGAAAAACAGATCATCGCCGGAACACGGTAACGAATAGAACTAACAAAAATAATATGTAAGCCCGTAATATAAATTGCCGGAATCCAAAGCAACCGAATTGAAAAATCATGGAATATAGATCGAATCGCTCCTATCATGCCAAGTACCAAAACCGGACAGTAACTACAAAAAACAACAATTGTTGCAACGGAATTGGAAAGTGAGGCTTCGTTTAGTTGAAAATTCCAAAGCCGGAAAAATTTTGTTTTTGCCAATTTCCAAGCAAGATCAGGATGTTTCCACGCCCAATGGATAGCAGCCTGACGCATTTTTTGGTTGAGTTGGTATTCCAAAGTGTTTTCGGTAATGTTGGGAAAAAGGGCTATCTCGGCGTTACGAAATTTTTCGACAAATTTCATATCACTGGCTCCGGTTGCTTGAGGATTTAGTCCGTCGTAGAGACCAGAACCGACTTGCAAGGTTGTTGAAACGAAATGTCC
The DNA here is from genome assembly GCA_031266315.1 of Planctomycetaceae bacterium. GTDB lineage: Bacteria > Planctomycetota > Planctomycetia > Pirellulales > Thermoguttaceae > WRKP01. The sequence continues at coordinate 1,197 of JAISBG010000540.1, forward strand.
TGAAACGTAATAATTACGTATCCACCAAGGTATCAGGCAAAGTGTGCAGACGGCGAAAATAACAATACCGGATTTGAGAATAGGTTTGTAATTACAAGGTGAAAGGATTGTTCCGAGAGCAACGGCAAACGGAATAAAATAAAGCCAACTGGGACGGCAATAAATTGCCATTGCCGCAAAGAGACCAGACAAGAGGAGCGAAAACCAACTTGTTTTCGGAAATAATTTGAACGCTTTGATCCAATACCCAAGATGTAAAACCAAAAAAAGGCAAAACGGAGCCTCACTCAGAACAAGCACACTCATCATAATATTGAGCGGGTCAACAGCGGTAATCCAACTCGCAATCAATGCCAACGCCCAATCATGAAACAGAATCCATGCAAGCCATCCAACCGCTAAAACGGTCAACGACCCAATGACAATATTTTCGAAACGTGCAGTTCGTATCGACGGGTTTTCGCCGAAAACAAGAAACAACGGCGACAAAAGTACCGGATAACCCGGCATTCGATGAATTGCCAGACCGCCGTAAGAATAAGATTTACCGGACGCAATATTTTGTCCTAATTTCCAATAGGTATCGCTGTCGCCGAAATAAAATTTTTCCGCTCCAACACGATATTCCCAGTAACCAGCCGCGCCAACCCGAAGTAATAACGCAACAAAAAAAAGGAACAACCATAAACGATAATGTCTCATAAAATTTTCAAAAGGTTGGAAATATTGTAATAAATTGTAACAATTCAGTGGAATTTTCGGTTAAAAGTTGGCAATCATTAGGTGGGCGATGTTTCGCTGAAACATCGCGTCGGCGATAGCCGACATTGCCCCTATTTATGAATGGAAACCAGTGGAGACACCAATTACCATCGTTAATCTGATTCCCTGTCGGCTATCGCCGACGCAACCGTTCAGCGAACGGTTGCCCACCTATTACGGTTACCCACCTATTATTGTCCTCAATATTCTTGCACAGTTGTTATTCCTTCTTTTTTTTGCTGATGATATTTTTGATGGAATAACTTTTTGAGATTCGGTTTTGGTAGGCGACCAGGAGTTCGGCGATAACACCCATTGAGAGTATTTGACCGCCGAAAAGCAACGCCGCAACTCCATAAAGAACTGCAGGACGTGTTCCAATATTAACCGGTTTGTCGAGTCCGAAATAAGCAAGTCCTTCAATTTCAAGACGTGAAATACTCCAGATTGCGGCAAGATAAGTTAATAAGAAAAAACCAATTCCCATGGCAATTAGTCCGACGGTTCCCATGAGATGTTGCGGGCGTTGACCGTAACCGGTTAAAAACCAAACCGTAAACAAATCAAGGAATCCCTTGACAAATCGGGTGAAACCGTATTTTGATTGTCCGAATTGCCGGGCGCGGTGAGCAACCACTTTTTCGCCAACCCGATAACCGCGTGCTGACGCCAGAACCGGAACAAAACGATGTAATTCCCCGTATAACGTAATTTCATTGAAGATTTCACGGCGGTAACATTTCATTCCGCAATTGTGATCGTGCAACCGAACTCCGGTCATGTAACTGACCATTGCGTTGAAAAACCGTGAAGGAATTACTTTATGCCAAGGATCGTGCCGGATTTTTTTCCAACCGCTCACCACTTCGAGACCGGACGACATCAATTCCATAAATTCAGGAATTTCATGCGGGTCGTCTTGAAGGTCAGCGTCCATTGTCAGAACAATTTCGCCTTCCGCTGTTTCAAATCCGGCGTTTAATGCCGCTGCTTTACCGAAGTTGCGGCGGAAACGAATACCGCGAACCCGATCATTTTGGGCGGCAAGTTGTTCCACCATTTCCCAACTTCGGTCTTTTGAACCGTCGTCGATAAAAATGATTTCCAATTCATAATGGTTTACCTCCGCCACTTCAACAATTTCCTGATAAAGTTGCGGCAGACTTTCTTCTTCGTTATAAACAGGAACAACAATGGAAAGATACATCGGAAAATTTCCTTACGGCTAAAAGGTTGCGCTGTGGTGTTGGTGTTAACGGACAGGATTTACAGAATTTACAGGATAAAAATCAAATATACTGAGTTATGTTATTTTCGATGTTTTTCAAAAGATCGAAATTAAGTTTTCTCAACCTCATTTTCACAACAAAAACAACATCAGTAGCAAGGACAGCAAAAATATCCGAACCTCATTAAAAATAATCAATGAGGTAATGAGGTTAGTTTGAAAGAATCCATTCGGCTACTGAGGTTGTTACGTCAGAGAAATTAGGTTGAAAATGAGGTTACTGCTAGATTATTCTTCCGTAACAGTCCGTTAAAAAATACCAATTTTATGACTCGCGCAGTATAAAATCCGGTAAATTATGTATATCCTGTCAAAAAATAATCTTTGCTAAAGGTTTTTGGGAATTTCTCATAAAAGTATAAGGCAGACGATCTTTTCGGCGAAGTTTTTTGTAAATCGCCTGCCTTTTTAATAATTACATTTATTCCAGAATCAGTTCGATTTTTTCGAGTGTTTTTTGGGAAAGTTTCGCGCGGTTGGTTTTTTCGGCGTTGCCGGTTGAATCTTTGACCGTTTTCAACAAGCGGACAAACATTTGACCTTTCGCGGAAAGTGTGTAGCGAATATCACTGCGTAATCTGCCGCCGCCGGTTTCAAACCAAGGACTGCTCATTGGTTTGTTTTCCAACGCTAAAATCGATTGACACGCCGCCGTGAAATCTTGACCGTCACCGCTCACCGATGCCGCCAATTTTTTTGCCAACTCGTCCGAACCCAATTCGACGATAAATGGGGGAATTTTTTGGGCTTCCTTATTCCAGTCGGCGGGAAACATGCCGTACAGCGAATCCGAAGTCATCGCCCAAGGACGATCACAATCCTCAATCACTTTGCCCGTTACCGTAACTTCAGCGTCTTCACCACGCTGCGTCGTAAATTGTGGCGGTTTGCTCGGCTGATGAAACGGATCACTCTGGTTCGTCGGTTTAGCGTCAACTTTGTCTGGTTTTATCCCTTGCGGAATATATTCTACACGTTGTTGCATGTAATGCGGATTGGGTAATTCGGCGGAATCGTTGTTAGGAATCGTAACTTGTTGTGTTACAACCGAAGGCATTTTTAATGATTCAAAAATAGTCTTACCATCACGAGTAGTAACTTGTTGTGTTACAACCGGAGAAGGAATAATTTCAGTTACCGGATAAGTCGCTACCACTGGAACCGACGGCATCTGGTCAACCATTTTTTCAAATACCAGCAATCGTTCAGGAGTCCATTTCACTGGTAATTCTTTCAGTAATTTTTCGGCAAAGCGTTTTTGTGCAGCCGGTGTGAGTTTCACAAAAGTTCGTGAAAACCCTTCCAACCCCAGGTTGGTGCCTTCATTCCAATAATGTATTGCCAGATGAGTGTATAATTCATCTTTATCATTAACCGGAACAGTTTTGGGGAGACTCATTGTTTCAGTAACAAAATTACCGTTCGAATCACGGTATTGTTTTGTAACAACTTGTCGTTCCTGTTGCGG
>JAISBG010000588.1 GCA_031266315.1 Planctomycetaceae bacterium
TAACGCCGCCGGTTCATCAATTTTCTGTGCGTAAAATCCGAGATCGTCTTCCGAAAAACGGTTCCAACGTTCATGATGCCAAAAACCAAAGAAAGAACAGCAAACTGCAAGAAGTAAAACTGTTGACAATATTAAACGTTTCCAAAAAAACGCCGACAACCAGCCAATAAATGTTATCAAAAAAAGAGCGATCCAAAAATTCCACGACAAACCTGTCAACCGGTCAAGAAGAATTCCCAAAACTGCCGCAACAAAAATCCGTGAAAGCGGTTGATACGGAATTGATTTTTGTAATGGTTTCATCTTGACGCCATATATGTATTACGTTCCGAGTTTTACGTAACAGATTTCCGTTGTCCGGCTTGAATCATAGTATACTGTATTAGTCATAAAATTGATATTTTTATAACTATTCCATGTAATTTTTGTTAAAAGTTGGCATAGCTATTTACTTTTACTTAATAGGTACAAAAAACGGAGTAGCCCGATAGGGCTTCATTTTCATAACCGCAGGTCTTTGACCTGCGGTGTAACGACAACAAGTCCACTGCCTGAAAGGCAAAACTTAATACTGTAACGGGTTAAAATTCTGCCCTTCGGGCAGATGTTTTATTAGGTCTTGACCGCAGGTCAAAGACCTGCGGTTACGAAAATTAAGCCCTGTCGGGCTATTCGGTTTTTCGGAACTACTCAGAAAATAGTTACTTGAAAAATACCAATGCAATTCTAACACAGTATGATCGACCAATTTTCGTTCAATTATTTTGTTCAAATTATAAGTAGGGATTTGTTCTCCGTTCTTCGCCGACCGTAGTTGCCGGACCATGACCGGCGAAAATAATCGTTTCATCAGGCAATGAAAGAATTTGCGAACGAATCGCTTCAATTTGAATAGCCGGATTTCCGTCGGGAAAATCACTTCGTCCAATACTTTGTTTGAAAATAACATCGCCGCTAAAAAGAATCGGTTTGGAATCTGTCGTGAGGAGATAGACCAGATGACCTTTGCTATGTCCCGGAACATGCCGCACCTCAATCGAAATTCCGGCTAAATTCAGTTTATCGCCGTTACGAAGCAAAATATCAGCCGGAGAAACTGTTACTGCAAAACCAAAAGGCGCGGAAAGATTTTGTTCCGCATCAATTAATTTTTCTTTTTCCTCTTCACCGATATAAATTTTACAATTATTCCAAACGTCTTTTATCGCGTCAATTCCGGCAATATGATCGGCATGACCGTGAGTAACAAGAATCGCAACCGGATTGAGTTTTTTGTTTTCAACACGTTCAATAATTTTCTCCGGTTCAAAACCGGGATCAACAAGCAAACAGTCCTGATTACCAACCCGATAGATAAGATACCCGTTTTCCTGAAAAGGAACCGACAAAATCGTTTCAACAATTATCTCTGAAAAATTATTTTCGGTCACGAATTATACCCCGTTAGGATTGTATTGTGTATTTTTCATGTAACTATTTTTCGGATTGCTCCGAAACACCGAATAGCCCTATCGGGCTACTCGGTGTTTCATATCAGTAGAGACGCAATGCTTTGCGTTTCTACTTTAAAATTCGGTTTTCGTTTTTGTAAGGGACATGAGGGACAAAGAGGGACTTTTTAATCAATAAATCAATAGGGACATGACGAACAATGAACACTGTTTTATCAAGTGTAATGAGTTATAGTACGAAATTGGTTTTGATTTGAGAGTTCCGTGTGGTTAAATTTTTATGTTACGCTGCGCGGTTGAGAGTCATTTCTATTCGTTTCGAAATAAACGAATCGTCCAGCAGCATGGTATTTTCCAGAAGTTGTTTGACACATTCTGCGTTAAGGCTATGACCGCCTCGCCATGATTCGAATGTTCCGACCCAATCGCAATCCGTCAACGAAAAATCTCCAACCATATCCAATATTTTGTGTCTAGCACATTCATTTGAAAAACGAAACGTATTTTCAAGCGGACCGTTTTCCGTGAGAACCAACACGTCTTTCGGTGTTACCCGTTGGCAAAGTCCTTTTTCCAAAAGATAATCCGCCTCGCGTTTTGAAAGAAATGTCCGGCACGACATAATTTCGTCACAAAATGATTGCGGCGTGAGATCGAATTGATAATCCTGTTGGTCAATCGCGTAACCTTCACCGGGAACCAACAAATATTGATACGAATTTAATCCGTAACGGTTCGGCATGACATTGATTCGCTGCGTTTCATTTCCGACACGAAAAGAACGTGTTACAATTCTGATTTTTCGTATCATCGGCTGCGTCAGAATTTCCGCTTGTTTCAGAACAAGAATAAACGGCTGACTGGAACCATCAAAACCGGGCATTTCAGGACGGTCTGTCCAGATTTCACAATTGTCAATCTGAAGTGCTTTCAGCGCGGCTAAGAGGTGTTCCACCATATCAACGCGGGCTTTTCCGTTTGCCAGTGAAGTCTGACGCGGTTTTTCTTCCCGATATTCGACCAGAGCCGGAATACGCGGCGTTCCGCTGAGATCGGAACGTACAAAAATGATTCCCGTATCCGGTTCCGCCGGTCGTATGTCCAGGCAAACATCTTCGCCAGTCCAGAATCCGAATCCGCGAACAATCACCCGTTTGGCAATGGTGTTCTGGAAACGAAATTTTTCTTTAAGTGAACCGGAAAACAACGTCACGGCATCAATAGTTAATGGAACGGAATATGTTTCCATAAATAAATAATCACCAACATCAAAGAGCCGGAAGTGTTTTTATTTACATTACAATATTAAAATAATATTACAATATGTTGCAAAATATTCCGGGTGTGGATGGAATTGCCTACCCGGAAATTTCGGTAACGTTTTTGCCATTAACTTCCGGCTCCTTCGTTTTTACTTTAAGGACTCATATGCAATACTAACTCATACGCAATGAGTTCATAAATTAAATCCTTGTGTTCATGAATTGGCGTATTACATCATCAATTGAATAAACAAAAATAGGCGATCATAAGGTAGGCAACCTTTCGCTGAAAGTTGACGGTAGCCGACTTTGCCCCTGTTTATGGTCGGAAATCAAAAGCCAAAACGTCTTGCAATCTGACTTACCTACGTTAATCTGATTACTGTCGGCGAGTACACCGACGCGACCTTTCAGCGAAAGGTCGCCTACCTAATTGCCGACCTTAGAGTAATCAAATAGCAACACCAATTCGTGAAACACTAGGAATTAAATTGCCTGCTTTAATACTCATAAAAAAAGTTACCGAGGTACGGCGGGCGGATTCTGAATTCCTTGCGCCTGTTGTGGTTGTTGCGGCGGTTGCGCTATCTGTATCTGTTGTCCATTGGTTGCCTGCGCTGCCGGCTTCGGCGGACGTTGCTGACCTTTCGAAGCGTACAATTCGTTAATGACCAACTCGGTAATATTGAGTTGTTCATCGAACCAGACCAATTTCTGATCCATGTCTTCGGCAACTAATTGCGGTTCCGCCGGATTGACTTCAAAAAACCGATGATCGGTAACTTGAGCAATACGGCGTTGTTTGGCAAAAGTACCAATTACTTTTTTGATATCCTGATAGGTATCGTACATAATTCTCGAATTTGCCAACGCGAATTTACGCTGCATCGCTTTAACTTCTTTTTCGAAATCGGCATACTCATTGGCGATTTCATCAACTTGCTTTTGATGTTCCGGCGTTCCCGCTTTGAAGCCGGAATCTTGAAGGGCTTTATTCTTGTTCTCAATCTGCTGTTGACGGGTACGGAATTTTGCTTCTTCGGCTTGCACTTCTTTTTGAAGAGTTTCTTGTTTGCCGCGAAATTCGGGATGTTCCTTAATCAACTGGGCAAGATCAACAACGGCTACGAAATTGGGAAGTCCCTGTGCCGCTGCTTGGGAAACAAATCCGCCAACGGTCATAAGGGCAACAAAAAGAGTAATCCAGCATGTTTGTTTCACAGTTTGCTCTCCTACGTGAATGGTGTCGCCGACGGGGGGAATTCTCCGATACGGCAAAACAAATTTATTCTTCCTTGAAAATTGCCGAATCGGAATCAAACCGTCGGCTCACAAACGATGTTCTGAAAAGTTTCGAAAAATTTCGACAAGATTTTGAAAACCTCGTAAAACGAACTTCTCCGAACAAAACGTATTGTGCCTTTTTTTTTAAATCGGGTAAAGACCAATTTTCATTAAAAAAATATTCAGAATAATTATTTTAATCCAAAAAAACTTAAAAAATGTTAAAATAAACAAAATAGGAATTTTCAGAATATATTGAATAAACAACTTATTTTATCTTATTCCGTTCTTTTATTTATTCTAACAATTTCTTTTGAATGTTTTTTGCATGGTATAATGATTTCACCGATTATGTTATTCTGAAGTTTGTTTTCCCGAAAAGAGTGAAAGGAAGTCCTTGTTTCCAATAGCGGATTTTTTGTTATTGAACCGATACTATACTTATTCTGTTTTGTTCGCTTTTTCAGATCAAATTGACAAACGTAAGGCAACTATAATATGTTTAGGGTAATGTTTGATATTTTTTTGAAAGATTGAAATTAAGTTTCCGCAACCTCATTTTCAACCTAATTTTCCTGACAAAAACAACCTCAGTAGCAAAAACAGCAATAAAGATACGAACCTCATTACCTCATTAAAAATTTAATGAGGTTGGTTTAGTGGGGAATCAAAGGCTACTGAGGTTGTTTTGTTTGGAAAATGAGGTTGCTGTTAGATTGTTTTTCCGTAAAAGTAACAATCCGGCGAATCGTTAAAAAATACCAATTTTATAACTTACAAGTATAAACAGGAATCAATTACATAAAATTAAGTCTTATGGCGGATTTAAATTCTTCTGCGGTCAATAGTTTCATCGAAGCCGTTAAAAACGGTGCGAGTGAAGCCGCGTCCGCGTTTGCCCGAACATTCGATACGGCAATTACAATTCAACCGGGCAACGGCAGTGAATTTCAAAGCGATGTTCTTTCATCGAAAATCACCGGTAAAGGTTTGGCATTGCTCTTAATGTTTGGCGGACAAGGGATTGCAATTTTGATTCCTGACTCAACCGGTTTGATTCCGGCATGGTGTGATCATCCCGACGCAACCGGAAAAAGCAAACTGTCAACATTTGCTCAAGAATGGGGCATGAATCTTGTACCGGAAGATTTTTTCCCTGAAGATTTTCAGGCGGCAGTGATTCGCGACCTTATGCAGGGTGTCGAACAGGCTCAACCGGCATGGGAATCTGCCAGTTTGGAACTTTTGATTGGTAAACCGGACGGAAATTCGGTGCCGGTTTACATGGTTTGGCCCCTGACGAAACCCGATCAACTTCTGTTGGAAAAACCGAAAACCAACGAAACAATCCTGCCGGAACCGCCAACATTTAACAGCGGCAATCCCAACTTGATTGGCAACGGCGTTCCTGAATTTGATCCGTTTGCCGGACCGGTTTTTGAAACACCGGCATTCGGCAACCTTCAAGGAAAACATCGTTCGGTTGACGATTTACCCGGTTTTAGCCGTAGTGTTTTGAAGATTAAAATTCCGGTTGCTGCTGTGTTGGCGCGGGCGCAAAAATCAATCAAGACGATTCTTGAACTTGGAGTTGGTTCGGTGATTCAGTTTGACAAATCGTGTGATGATTTTCTGGAGGTTGAGGTGGGACAAAGTGTTACGATTGCTACGGCGGAGGCAATCAAGGTGGGTGATAAATTCGGATTTCGGATTCACTCAATTATGCTCCCGGAAGAGCGGTTCCGTAAAGTCGAGGTTCGACATGAAGGCGAATACCTGATCAAACACGATTCACCACAAATCATCGGAAAAGCCCCCATCAAATCCCTCGATAAACACTAAATTTTCCAGATTCTACCAGATTAAGTGTTTCTCACCGGAATCGTAAAATAAT
>JAISBG010000611.1 GCA_031266315.1 Planctomycetaceae bacterium
CGCCTGACCAATCAACAGGTTTTCAATACGTTTGACCACGGCGTTGTGTGGTCCTGTTGCTTCGATGTTGGATTCTTTAATCACGGAAAGAAGAGCGTGATAAACCCAAAGTTCTTCCTGAGCAAACCAGACTTCGTTTGATTTTGGAAGTTTTGCCCATGAGGATGTTACGGTTCGTGTTTCCGGGTTGGGCCAATCGACTGTTCCAACATAACGATAAATTTCTTCACCGTCCGGACCTAATGGAAGTGCGGCTTCGGTTGTTCCCATGATATTCATACTAGGCATGTCGTTTCCCGTTCCCATTCCTGAATCAGAATTGAAACCCGAAGTAGAAGAAGCCGTAACAGTTGCGGTTACGTCCATTTCTTTCCAGTCTCCCTGATCATCTTTTCGTTGAACGCGCCGCCGGTCAACAAAAACTTCGAGATTAGGAAGATATTTTTCCACGAAAGTGAGATAGTGTTCACGGGCATTAATCGTCATTTCGTCCAAAAATTTCAATTTCGTAACCTCTTCACTAAAATCAATACCGACATCTTCGGGCCAAAGGTTACGTTCACGTTGATCTTTTTCGAGCGTCGTCCAAGCCTGCATCACCCGAACCCGCAACTCATTACAACAGTTTTTTATATCGGTGATTGTAATTTCATTCGGATGACTTCGATCAGAACTGATTGCTTCGGTTGTTTTTTTGGTATTTTCCAGAGCGTTTTTACGATCATTAAACGCTTTGTTAATACTGCTAACTGCCGAATACGTTGTAAAAACCGGAAAAAGAAGTCCAATGGGAATACAAGCCCAAAAGATATACTTCTTGACCATTTCCAATGAAAATTCCGTCTTTTTAGCCATTGTAGTTGAAAGTTGATAAAGGTAAAAAAATAAACCAAACCGATTGAAATTGAACTTAAAATCAAAATTGAAACGATTACTGATTTGCAAACCCTAAAGCGGACTAACAATTCCGAACTATCAGGTTGGCGGAACCGGAGTTTCCGAAGTTGTTGCCGGTTCGGGAGTTGTCGGAATTTCCGGCGTTGCTGTCGGCGTTGTTGCTGGTGTTGGTTCTGTCGATGTTGTTGCCGGTTCGGTAGGAGTTGTTTCTGGTTCAGCGGAAACCGGAGGAGTTGCTGCCGGTTCGGAAGTTGCCGGCGGCTCTGGTGTTTCGCCTTCCAAAACAGACGAAGAACTTGTCTGATTTCCTTGTTTTGCCAATGCGGCTAAACGTTTTTCTTCCCGTTTTCTTTCACGAACACTTGGCGGAGTTTCGACCCAAGCGAATTGAATCACAAAATCGAACCGACGAAGTTTAATCTTATCATTTGCGTTCATTTCTTTGGCAATTTTCTTGATATAATCCGCTCCTCCGCCGCTGGTATCACTGGTAGGAGCGTCAAACGGTTTTGTGAATGTTGTATCAATAGTCATGGAATCCCGTTCTCGTCCGCGACCTGAACCAAATCCACCGGAACTACCGCTACCTCGCCGATGTTCCAGAATTTTGGCTCGTTCCTGTTTGAAAATTTCCAAAACAACACGCGGATTCAGAATTTCCGTTTGTTGAATTTTTGGAATATCCAAAAGAGTCGGATAGGAAATTCCAAGATCACGCATCGAAACAACTTCCCTTGCGGATTGAGGGTCTTTCATCTGTTTTTCCAATGTGGAAGGCAAAATAATTTCACTGAATTTCAAATTTCGGAGAATTGTTTTTCTCAGATAATCACTCCCCATTACTGTACCGGCAACACCGGCATTATGATAATGATACCCGACAAGTTGTACGACCCGCGCGATGGAACCTTCCGGTATTGCTTCTGTCGGACCGGGAATTAGTTCCAGACGTTGTGATTCGGTCAACTGAGAAAGTTTTTTAGCTGGAGTTACAGCATTGGCGGCGGCACCGTCAGCGGTTACTGTTTCTCCTGCTGATCCTGCCAATATTTCCAGAACTTCTTCATCATCGGGATAATACCGTTTATTTTCTTTGAGCGGCTGAAACCATTCCGTCAAATTATCAGTAGTTATCGCTTCAATATTGGAGATAAACACCCGATCCTGTTTTTCGAGGGCATCGACTGATTGACCGTCAATTTTTTCTTTTTCAATGGGCAAAACGATATTGGCAGCACGAAGCAGTTCGAGCCAAGTGATTCTGCCTTCGACACTGCTGGTCAGGTTTTGTCCGATTGTATCAATTTCCTTGAACACACCAACCGCCTCAGCGGTTTCTGATTTCATTTTGGACGAAAAGGTTTGGGCGGCTTTTGCCTGTTCTTCCGCTCTTCCGTAATCGCCGATGGAAATTCCTTCAAGAGCTTTGGAGGCTCCGGCAAATTGGATAACCAAGCCGAGTAACAATGCCGAAGCCGTTGCTAGAACCCAGGGTTTTTTCTCCCGAATAATCCGGTCAATGATAATTTCTTTGGGAATCAGATTTGTCGTCAACGGAGCTTCGCCCATTTGCTGCAAAACGAGACCGTAACTAACTCCAAACGAATACAGATTTTCCTTGAACAATGGAGCATCAATCACTTCGGAACCAATCAGCCGGTTAAATTGTGAAAGGCGTGTTACTTCGTAACCGAGATTTTGAGTCAAAAATTGGCGGAGTCCCGGCATTTTAATCGCATTGCCGATAGCGAGAATTTTGCTGAATTTAACTTTCCGGTTCAGACTTTGGTAATACTCCAGCGAGCGGTGAACTTCGCTCAACATATCGTTGAAGACAGGTTTCATTGCCTGAAACACGGCTTTAGAATCTTGGGCGGCAGCGGCATTACGTTTCAGATATTCTGCTTTGGAAAAGGTTAGTTTCAGTCCTTTGGTCAACGCTTTTGTGAACACACTGCCGCCGATTGGAATACTACGAATCCAGATAGAAAAACCGTTGGTGATTACTACGTCGGTTGCGTCGGTTCCGATGCAAAGAATCACGAGCGAGTCCGGCGGGTTGTCCGGGTCGTAATCTTCAATATCCTGAATACTGAGTTGGTCGAATGCTGCAAAGTTATAGATTGCCAGCGGCGAACTTTGAATACAATCGACATTGATGGCGTTCGTGAGATACGGCGACAACGTTTTTTTGGCAATATCCCGTTTCATGGCGAACATTCCGACTTCCGAATCGACCGGAACAGCGGTTGTACTTCGTCCTGCCGTACCAATCGGTTGAAAACTCCAGATTACTTCGTCCAAATCAAACGGCAACCATTGTTTTGCTTCGTATTTGATAATGTCTGGAATCTTTTTAGGATCAACCGGCGGCAACTTAAGAAAACGCGAAATGGTATTCTGACCGGAAACAGAAATAGCAACCCGATCCCCTTTTGTTTGATTTCGCGACAGAAATGTTTTAATTGTTTCTGCGAGGATTTCTGCCGGTTCTGAGCCCGGTTGCGATAATATTTTTGAATGTTCGATAAAATCAAAAGCGACTGCTTCGATTTTTCCCGGTTCGTCGGCGATTTGACAGCGAAGTGCTTTCAGCGACGAGTTACCAATATCAATTCCCCAAACAGCTTTCTTCTTAGCCATAATATTCCAATTACCATTTTTAGTGATGTTACCGAAACAGAGTAGGAACCCAATTTACCATGTCGAAGACAGTTTTAATTTTCGGCAAACAAATACGGTAACACCCAACAAAAAAAACGGTTTACCGATGATTTCAATGAAGCCGAAAATTACTATCTCTATCGACCGGATAAATCATATCTTTTTTTTAGAAAAAAATCAACCGGCAATCTCTGTAAGATTGCAAGTTTTTCCAAAGATTACAGGAATAAATCCTACCGCCTCATTTTCTTGAACACGAAACACAAAAAAAACACGAAAAAGAATAAGAACCCCATTTCGTGTTTTTCGTGTCTTCCGTGTTCAAAATGACCCCAACCGAGAAGTAATGAGGTTGCAAAAACTTAATTTCGATCATTCAAAAAGTACCGAACTCAGTATGATTGCAAGTTTTTCCGTAGCCGTTCACGAAAAATCAAGGTGAAGATAATGTTATTACTTACGATTCCTAAGTCCGTAGGACTTGAATACGGGGTATTGAGTTCACAGGCAATCATCAGGTGGGCGACCTTTCGCTGAAAGGTCGCGTCGGCGTACTCGCCGACAGTGAATCAGATTAATGACGGCAAAATGAAGACTCAACCGGCGCGACCGCCCAGCGGGCTTTTTGATAAATAACCCACCTTTTTTCGCGTTTAAAACGAACTTTTCAATGCTTGGATACCTACTCCGATAGAATCAGGAGAATCCTATTTGAACTGAATATTTAGCCCCTTGCGTAACATGAGTTAATAGTGAATAGTTGGGGGCGCAAGCGGATTCAATACGTTTCGGTAAATTATACGCTTGCGAACTATTCACTATTAACTATTCGCTAAATTCACGGCGCAACGGATTCACTGCCGGAGATTGAACCCATTGCTCCCCAAACTCCAAATTCACTGGGACCGCTTGTAACTTGTTTCGGTGTGGTGATTCCAGTTGAGACGCAATTAATTGTATCAGGAATAAACCGGACAGAACCATCAAACAAAGCAGCATTTACACCTCCCGAATGTCGGCTGGCTACAGAATAAACGCCCCATTCAGCACGATTTCCATTGGAACAGTTGGCAGTATTCGGCGGTAATACGGTACAAAAAGCCGTGAAATTGAGATAACTATCAAACGCCCAACAACCGCGTTTGGCTTCATAAGTATCAGGCGTAGTTGAGCCGTCTCCAAAAGTGTACGTTGATTTGTAAAATTTTATGTTACTGGAATCAAGATAATCAAGGCATTGACGCGGGTCAGTGTCTAATGACGAGACTCCATTCATTGCCGAGAGACCGGCTTCCCGATTATCGCCGTTGTTGGATACTTTCGTTTCACTGGCGGCAATTGTATTGCTCGTTCCGTCTGCGATGGCAGCCAGATTTTTCCACCCGTTTCTTACGAAAGCAGATCGCCCGCCAATACCACTATTCAGACCCATGTCACGATTATTGTTGATGGCATCTCCTAGTGAATAAACAATACTTGTACGTGTCATCTCTGTGCCCGGCACTTTAGAATTAATGTCTGAAGGGCAACTAATTGTTGGGATTGTTCCTCGAATCGGCGGTTGACCGTCCAATGGGTCCCAAGCTCCTGCACTTGGTTTAACAAAAGTTAGAATACTCTCGTAACGTGCTTGCTGTTCCATGAATGGAAGTAAAAACGTTACCGGTGCCCACGTATCAGTTGATTGAAGTGTACCTGCAGAATCTTTGTTGATAACACGTCCGCCTAATGCCGGAAAGGCATCACGGTTGGTGTCATGGTAGTTGTGTAACGCAATAACGTACTGCTTGAAGTTGTTGGTACATTGGGAACGTCTTGCCGCCTCACGCCCTTCACGTTTGCCGATAAATTGCTATAGTTTGCAATGTGAGAAAAATGCTACTGGGTGAATAACTTAGTAAAAAATTTGTACGTTAATACAAAAAATAAGCCGCAAACATTCTACTTTGCTTTTGCATTTTTCACCGGGTAGATTGTTTGTTGGCTTTTTTATGTTACGAGGTGAAACAATGCAATATAAAGTTACAGAACGTGAAGGGTTGTATTTGAAACAGATACGTTGTTACGAAACAGCATTGTCGGAGCTATCGGTATTAGTAACAGTAGTAGCTGAGAGTTACGATTCTTTTCACGGAGATGATGAAAACATTCTTTTTCGTGAACGCATTGGAGAGTTAAGTGAATTAACAAGTTATTTCCTTAACGATTGTTTTCATGAACGAATTGAGTATGGCGTATTGGAGTTGTTGCTTAAATCTCAAAAGCGCATGCAAGAGTATGAGTTGTCCACTGGCATTCTTGGAGATAGTGATGTTACTTCGAGAGTATTTGATTTTCGAGAGATAATGAAAAAATTGCGAGAGGAAAGATATGAGGTGCAACAATGAGATTAGAATCTAGAACGAGTTTAACGAATAAGTTATGGGATTACGAGCGAGCGATAGCGGAGTTGTCGTTACAATTTCTAGAATTGCGAGAATTGCTTGAATCCGGTGCGTTAGATAGTTGTCTTCGTGAATATATCGTCGGCATGTACGAACATGTAGAAATTAGAGAGTTGTGTAATTGGTATAACAAAGGTTTTGAAGATAACGTTTTAGCGTTAGCACATAAAGCTAGTGTTCGTTCAGAGAAAGAGCGTAAAGAGAGGTTTAAGTTAATAAAAGAAGAGTTATTAAGAAAGGAGCGAGAACATGAATAAAGTCCAAATGTTGAAAGTGGATGTCTTAGGCGAATTAGTAACGGGCAAATTCCGGCTGGTAAAAAACAAATATGAATCGAAAATTTCGTTAGAAGTTGCCGAATCATGTTACAAGCGAGCATTATCAATATTAAGAGCTAACGGTAATTTCGATAAAGGTTTTTATATTGAAGTGAGCAGTAGTTTTTCGGTTCATGGCGATTATCGCAATTTAACGTTATATCGTTAT
>JAISBG010000631.1 GCA_031266315.1 Planctomycetaceae bacterium
TTTCAGCGAAAGGTTGCCCACCTCTTGAGTTTTATCCATAAAGTTGGGTAACAAAAATTCCACCGAATAATTACGAAAATCCTTAATTCCTAAATCAAAGATATTCGTTCCAGTTTCGTATTTTGAGTTCTTCTATTATTTCCCGAACCGATTCTTCACAATCTTTTCGTACAATTAATGTGGCGTCTTGTGTTTGAACAATGATCACGTTTTCCATACCAAGCAACGCAAAGAGATGGTTTGGGTCGTTGCCGCGAACCATACAATTAGAAGAACGAATTGACAGAATTTTTGAACCAACAGCAAGATTGCCTTCCGCATCGTGTTGTTCTTCGTAAAGCCGGTCAAGTGAACACCAAGTTCCTACATCGTCCCATGAAAAACTTGCTTCGAGCATGATAATTGTTTCCGCGCGTTCCATCACCGCAAAATCAATCGAAATTTTTTTCATCAACGGGAAAATTTGTTCAGTAACAGTTCGTTCCTGATTTGTTCCTATCGCATTGGCAATTATGTTAAGATGTTCCCCGATTTCGGGTTCAAAACGGTTGAGAAGTTCCAGAATTGTTTTCGCTTTCCAGACAAAAATTCCGGCGTTCCAACCGAAATTGCCTGATTTCAAAAATTCCAATGCTTTTTCCATAGGCGGTTTTTCGTGAAACCGGACAACATTGAACGCCGTCGTCAGATTTTTCCATTTTTCAGCGGCAACCGATTCAAGCGGTAAATTCCGGTTCCGTTGGATGTAACCGTAAGAGGTTGACGGAAAAGTCGGTTTCACTCCAAGTGTAACAAGCCGCTCCGGTGATTCTTCAACAAGATCAACCGCAAATTGCAACGTGTTACAGAAAACCGTGTCCGGCTGAATAACGTGATCGGACGGAAGCACAATCATGGTTGCTTCGGGATCGTTCTTGAAAAGTTTTGCGGCTGCCCAACCAATACACGGTGCAGTATTTCTTGCTGTCGGTTCCGCGAGAATGTGATCTTTCGGCAAATCCGGTAACGATTTTTCAATCAATCCGATCATGGATTGTCCGGTCAATGTCCAGACCCGCTCCACCGGAACCAACGAACTCAAACGATGAACTGTTGATTCAAGCATTGTCCGGTTCGTTTCAAAAGACAAAAACTGTTTCGCTAAAGATTGACGGCTTTCGGGCCAAAGCCGTGTTCCCGAACCGCCTGCTAAAATAATTGCGTAAAGCATAAAACAAATAAAAAATGGTAACTATAATGGTCACTAAACTGAGACTGATTGTACCGGATTCCGTAAACAAAGTACATATACTCAAGTCGTTTTAAAATTCACGAAGCTGATTACGGACGCGCAACAACGTGAAGCGGTTACTCAAGGGCGAAGCCTACCGCCCATACCGGCTACGGTATATCCACGATTGGTTGTTTACTCTGAATTTATTTTGCCAACTGTATTGACGAAGAATATTTCAATCGGATAAAATACAACAATTCAATGGGAAATATCGTTATTTCCCAATAAGATACAACTCTTTTGATTTTTTGAAAAATGAAAAACGATCAACAAATTTCACGCCGCAGTCTGTTGGGAATGGCTGCTGCCGGTTTAGTAACAATAACTGCGATGGACACGGCAGAAGCCCAGGTTTCGCGTCGGCGAGTTCGTCCGGTTCAATCGCCGCTCCATTTCAACAATGCCGCGTTTTACCGTAAAGACGGTCAATTTGATGAGGAAAAAGCTAAAAACGCCATTGTTACGCTCTGTCAATTTTATGGCTATCCAATGTTTTCTGATTTCAAAAAACGTCTTTGGATTTCGGATTATGGTCTTGGTCATTTTACTGAAGTCGGTTTGGCTTGCGTTGGTATTGTGAACAAACTTGATGGCGAATTTAGTTTTATGATGCAAGACCTTTTCCTTTTACCCAATCAGATGTTGCCGGAGCATTGGCACGAAAAACCGTCGGATACAAAATCACATGGAGCGCAAAAAGATGAAGGTTGGTTTATCCGTTGGGGACGTAGTTACGTTATTGGTGAAGGAACTCCAGACCTTCCGCCGGAAGTAATTGTACCAAAATCACACGGTGAAGTAACCGTAAATCACTGTACAGTTGCGGATGCGGGAGTGTATGTTCCGCTTGCCAAACGCGGTACACGACATTGGCAGTTTGCCGGTAAAGAAGGTGTTATTCTCACAGAAGTTGCCAATTATCACGACAACCCCTCTGTCAGGCATACCAATAAAACAGCAAACGACCATTTCCTCAAAGGAATCTAAAACGAGTTTAACCAACTTTATGGATAAAATTCATAGGTAGGCAACCCTTCAGCGACTTTTGATAAATTGCCTACCTAACGTTGAGCAACTTTTAACGAAAATTCCACTGAAATATTAAAAATTTTTTTTAAAAAATCGCAAATTTTTTGAAAATATTTTAAAATTCAAAGATTCCTCCTCTTGTAATCCGATTTATTTTGTATAAATTTTAAATCTATTAACTGTGTTCCGTATTTTTTGCCATGTTGTGTGTGGTAAACGAAACGTGGTTACTTCCAAGAAACCTTGTAAAGTAAGAGAATTAACTATGGAAAATTTCATGAGATGTTTTGTTATGTTTTTTGGGAATTTTTTGACAAAAAATTCCATGTTAAAATGGGAAAGCGAGGGGGGGGGGGGCAGTATGTAGGGAAGAGTTAAGAAATAATAGGGAAAAGTCTCTGCTTTCTCAATACTTTTCCGCAAAATTCTTACAACTCATTCGTTCTTCACCGTTCGGCTTTACATTGGTCGAACTTCTTGTGGTGATTGCGATTATCGGCGTGTTAATCGCACTTCTGTTGCCAGCGGTTCAGGCGGCGCGCGAAGCGGCAAGGCGTACTCAATGTACTAACCATTTGAAACAGCAAGTTCTTGCCGTGCAGAATTTTCACGATCAAATGAAATTTCTTCCGCCAAGTACTATTCACTTTGGTCGTGATAATAATTATTCAGGTTATTTGTCTCTTTGGGGATTAATTTATCCTTATATTGAGCAGATAAATCTCTATCACGAATTGACAAAAAACGACTCAATCAGTAATCGTTGGTTCAATACTTTATTTGTTAATACATCTGGTTCTTGGTGGAACGGGTTAGCAGATGAGCAAAAAAACGCATTTGGTGCGGTTTCGATTTATAAATGTCCTTCACGCCGTTCCGGTGTTCAAATTGTTACAGCGTTGGATGGTCCTAATTCTGGTCCGGTAAATGATTATATTTTCTTCATCATGCTGAACGGTCCTCAGGCGTCCGACGCAAATTGGTTTAATTATCCCAATCAAACGTCGGATAATATTCATCTGGCTATCGGACCATTCCGCGTCGGTTTGGTTCCGCAATCTCCGTCTTCAACTGCAAATATCACCGAATGGAAAGGACGGGATACAATGGCGTGGTGGCAAGATGGAACGAGTCATCAAATGATCTTTTCTGAAAAATATATTCCGCCCAATCGGGTTGGTTATTGTTCAATAGGTTCGACAACAAATACTATCGAACGGGAATATTTTGATTGTTCCTATCTAGCAGGAACAGGACGAGCGGGGGCAGCTCATGCGGCTTTTATGAACTCTCCGGCACCGAACACGACTTCTTTGAATTCATTCTTACAAGGACGACTCATTCCGAATAATCCCAATTATGGTCAAGAAGGAAACGGAGCGAATGTCGTATGGCATCAATTTGCGGCGGGATCCGTTCATCCCGGATTGTTCAATACCGCTTTGGGAGACGGAACAGTTGCCGGTGTTTCCAACTCCGTCAATCCAACAATTTTAGTACGAATGGTTTGGGTCAATGACGGTGTAACCGTTGAATTTCCATAAACAGTAATTTCGCACTTGACTACTGTGATTTTCAAAACCTCACAATTGGTTCGGAAATTTATTAACTATTTTTTGTACACTCTGTTTTTTATCCATTATTTAGGAGATTCTCATGCAAATCAATTTTTTATCCCAGACACAATTTTTGAAATCAAAAAATCGCAATGACACTTCTTTTGGTTTTACACTTGTTGAACTTCTTGTCGTGATTGCAATCATTGGTGTTTTGATTGCTCTTCTACTTCCTGCGGTTCAGGCAGCGCGGGAGGCGGCAAGACGAATGCAGTGTACCAATCACATGAAACAACAAGCACTCGCCGTTCACAATTTTCACGATCAAAGGACTTGTCTGCCGCCAAGTCTGATTTACTGCGATGACTCAGCGAACAATACCCCCGGTTATCTTTCGCTTTGGACATTGATTTTCCCATTTTTGGAACAAACAGGATGTTACAACATTCTGGTTTCCAATGATTCTCCGACGGCTCCTTGGTTCAGCAGAACTTATGCGGATATCGGAAGTACGTGGTGGAATTTGTTGTTGCCGGAAGAAAAAAATAGTTTCGGTTCCGTTCCGGTTTATAAATGTCCTTCACGCCGGTCTGGTGTTCAAATTGTTACGGGTTTGGAAGGCGATAATTCGGGACCAATGATTGACTATTTCTTTTTCGTCCTATTCGATATTCCAACTGCTTATGCAGCGGATTCGACAATTCCCGCTAACTGGTTTGAACGTAATCAGGGGCTTAAACGTCTCCAATATAATTGCGGACCGTTTCGCCCCGCTTTAGTAACGTTTTCGGGAGCAACAATTACCTCATGGGAAGGACGGGATACAATGGCGTGGTGGCAAGATGGAACAACTCAACAACTAATTTTTTCGGAAAAATTTCTACCGCCAGCCCGTGTTGGTTATTGTTCGATAGGTTCGACAACAAATACTATCGAACGAGAATATACGGATTGTTCTTACATTGCTTCGCAGGGACGAAGTGGAGCGTCTGCCGCAGCGTATATGAATTCACCTGCTGAAAATAATTCAACATTATCAAATTTCTTACGGGGAAGACTGGTTCCGAATACGTTTGATTACGGACAAGACGGAACAGGAAACGTAACTATTTGGCATCAATACGCTTCAGGGTCTTGCCATCCATCGTCGTTTAACGCTGCGGTGGGCGATGGTTCCGTTGTTAATTTCTCTAACGCGATCAACCCAACAATCCTTGTCCGTTTAGTTTGGGTCAATGATGGTGTCAATGTAGAAATTCCGTAGTGCCAATTCATACGTATTGGAAAAAATTAAGCCGGTTTTGTTTTAACGAAATGTTTATCGAGGCAGAGTTCTTTTTCGGGGATGCCCAGAGCAATTCCAACAAGGTCTGAAAGATAATACACCGGCAAATTGAGTTGTTCTTTGTATTTGCTTTCAATAGCGGATTGTTTCATGTCGAGGTTGACATGGCACATCGGGCAGGCAACAACCATACAATTGGCTCCATGTTTTTGGGCATTATGAAGAATTTTGCCGGATAAATCGGTGATAATCGAATCATCGGCTAAGGTTAGTCCGGCACCGCAACATTCCGTTTTGTAATTCCAATCGTCAACCGGTTCCGCACCCAACGCTCGGAGCAATATTTCCATCGAACTTGGTTGTTCGCAATCGTCGAATTTCAAATCTTTCGGCGGGCGAGTCAGCAAACATCCATAATAACATGCCGGTTTATAACCGTCTAATTTTTTTGTCACCGCCGTAGTCAGTTTTTCGAGACCGACTCTTTGGAAAATCTGAATTAAATTGACAATTTCCGTTTTTCCTGCAACCGTATCTTCGACAATTTGAGACATTTCATTGCGAAGTGATTCTGAATTTCTCAACTCATTGCCGACTTTAATAAGTTCCATCGAACACATCGGACACGGTGCGAACAGTTGTTCGATACCGTCGCGTTCGGCAATTGCCAAATTTCGGGCGGGCAACGCAGTTGCCAGTTTTTTGTTGATATTATGCGCTGCGGTTGCGCCGCAACAAATCCAGTCGTCCAGTTCCCGCAAACCAATTTGGAGTTGCTTCATACATGCCCGAACTGATTTCTCGTAATCGTAAGACGAACCGTGCAACGCACAACCGGGATAGTAACCAATATCCATTGTTTCTCCTCTTTTCTCTGTTGTTCACAGATTGACGCAGAACTTTTGTGAATTTTTTATTTCTCAAAGTGATTTTCTAAACGCGGCTATTATATCCAATACACTCAATACGCTCAATACAAACCGCCCATAAAAAGTTAATATACTGCGTTAGAGTTGTATTTGGTATTTTTTGAATGATCGAAATTAAGTTTTCGCAACCTCATTTCGATCACTTGAAAAATACAAAATAGAACACTAATACAGTATACTTGCGCACAATGTCTTATCATTACTTTACCGGTTTTGTAACGGTAATATTGAATACGGCGTTTCCTTTGACTTCGCAGGTTAAACCGGAAGTGGACGGGTTTTCAAATTTCGGATCAATTAAATGAACAAGCGGAGTTCCATCACTTCCGCCGCCGGTTGTTGCGGAAACGGTTACCTGATACGTTCCCGGTCGAACGCCGTCTCCCGATTTCAGTTCGAACATTTCGTAACTGCCGTTAGACTTAATCGCTCCAGTTGCCTGATACGGCAAGTTAATAAACGCAACACCGCCCGATGTCAATGGTGTCCCGTCGTCAAATTTAACTGTTCCTGTTACTTTCGGATGACCGCAACCGAGAATGAAATGGCACAGAAACAAAAACATAAAAAAATTAAAATAGTTTTTCATAGTGTTTTTAAGATTCAAAAAAGGGTTTATTATTCAGTGGAGTGGAATTTTCATTAAAAATTGGTCAACGTCAGGTGAGTAATCACAAGGTGGACGACCTTTCGC
>JAISBG010000656.1 GCA_031266315.1 Planctomycetaceae bacterium
TTTTTTGTTTTCGTTTTCACAGTTCTACCTTAAATTTTGAATAATAATCTGATTGAGGTTCTACTGATTTTCTTCAATTTGATTTTCCACTTCGGTATTTTACTTCAAAATATCGGTACGTTCAAGAGGTGGGCAACCCTTCAGCGAAGCTTTCGATGAATTACCCACCTCTTGATTTTACCAATTGCGGTAACAGTTAATTTTGTTACGGATCGGAAACGGCGATTAGTCCAGATTCACGACTCCGCCGTCGGCAACATCACTGAGTTGTAGTAACGTTAATTTGTTATTGTGTGAACCGGTCGGCGTAGTAATATTTATTGACATTACAGCACCATCACCAAATAAAAATTGACAAATATTGGGATGCCAACTTCCAAAACCAGCGGTGTTTGGTTCGCTTGTTGGTCGATCACTCGGTCCGCGTGCAATTCCATACGTTCCGATACTAGCAGGATTGTGAAAAGTCCTGATATGCCACGCATCACCCCAATTTCCGCCGTTGGAATGAGAATAAGCACAATCTTGGGCATAACCATTTTCCGCATGTGTTGCCGTATGACTTGTCCATTTCTGGAGATTGTTGGTATTAACATGTTTTTCACCAACAATAAACGTATTGCTAGTTCCGTCAATGAAACGTGCCATCGTATCACGTGAAGTCCAGTATTGCCATGAAGTTGTTCCTGCTCTTGGCATGGAAGGTCTTAATGCACTTCCAATTGCTGCGATTCTTTCGTTGTATGTGGTAACAACCGCAGGAGTTGGAGAAAAAGGATTACCGGGATTACCGCAAGCGTGCTGCCATTCAACAGTGGTGTAGATTTCCCGATTGACATAAGCCACGAAAGCGTAATCACCGCGTGGACCATTGGAAGCAGTATCGGTGGTATTGTCTTCGTAAGTCCCATTGTAGATACCGTCTTTCGCGCCGGTTGCACGGCGTGTCGGGCATCGATAAATAGGAATTGAGAAGAACGCATCAATATCCTGCTGACTCATCCGGCGTGCGGCGGAAGGATCGTAACCCCAAAAAACTTTGTTGAATTCTTGGCTGAAGTTATCGTTTTTTGATTGGAGTAACTCATACATCGGCATCTGTTCCACATACGGAAACAGAAGCACGAATCCGCTCGGTCTGTAGCTATGCAGGATGACGGGAAGAAGCCCGTTCTGCGTATCGTGGAAACTGTGAAACCCGATCCCGATTTGCTTCAAAGCGTTCGCACATTGCATTCGCCTTGCCGCTTCACGAGCCGCCTGAATTGCCGGCAACAGGAGAGCGATTAACGCGCCGATAATCGCAATCACCACCAGAAGTTCGACGAGAGTGAAGCCTCTAAAAAATCTAATTTTCATTTTTTTCTCCTTGTAAATAAGAGAGTTAAAATTAGCAGATTACGTACATATAATCTGCTTTGGTTGTAAAATGCCAAGCCGAGAAACGGCAACAGAATATCGCTCTTAGATGGAGCGACACGATTTGTGAACAGGTTCATTCCCACAAACCAAAGTGGTGCATTACATATTAAAATGTAACGCTGAATTATACCCATTGGAACAGTACGCGACGCTCCCTTCACGGGAGCCACGTAACTTTACTGTTCCGCAATAATTTTCTACCCGGAAAATCCGGTTGGTTTGTAAAAAATTATTGTTCGCCGAAGCGACCACAAATAGTTGACGTACTCAATTTTTTTAACACCCGAACAAAAATCCGGGCGATTTATTCTTCAAAACGTAATTTGATCTCCAAATGTTGGAAATTAAAAAAAGACAGAAAATTTAATCAGCTAATGATATTATCGAAAATTTAAGGAATGTCAATCACCCCAACCCTTCAAAAGAAAAAAATTGGGGGAATTTTTAATTTTTTTTTCGTTTATGCCCAAAAATCTAAAAAAATCGCTGATTCTACCGGATTAGGTGTCTATGCATTGAAAGGCTCGTTTTAAACGCGGAAAGAGGTAGGCAATCCGCCCGCTGGGCGGTTGCGCCGGTTGAGTTTGCATTGACTCCAAAACGGAAGGCAACACCATTTACCGTTGTTAATCTAATTCACTGTCGGCGAGTACGCCGACGCGACCTTTTAGCAAAAGGTCGCCCACCTTATGATTGCCTATGAAACATTTGACGATTCCGATGGGAAACACCTAATCCGGTAGAATCAGCAAAATTTACAAGATAAAAATCAAATAAAATCCAGTAAATCATGTTTATCTTGTCGAAAAAAAAAATGTTTTCGTCGGCGGTTTTTAGAAGTTGCCTCAAGCCGTTTTAAAATTCACGAAGCTAATTACGGAAGCGCAACAACGTGAAACGGTTACTCAAGGGCGAAGCCTACCGCCCATACCGGCTACGGTATATACACAGTTGTAATAAGTTTTTCCGCTTGGTATAATTAAAACAATTGAACCGTGTTTTTTCACCGCAATTAAGAAATCTTTTTATTTCGTGTTTTCGGTGATTGGCAATTTGTTTTTGTTCAAAAAAGTGTAAGGAGCCGAGTTCATGTTCCAACAACAATAGACTTAGATTGACGTAAAACAGGAGTCTTTCAGGAATTTTTTGAATTTTCAGAATTGCTCAAACAACACAATGAAAATTATAAAGTTCCAATTCATCTCAGAAAACTCGGCTACACGGCGGAATTTCCGATAATGTTTCAACCCCAAGTATTAATGTTAATACAGGAACATTCAACTTAACCATTTACTATTTAATCAAATTAATCAAAAGCATGAGAAACAAAATTATTTTTTCGTTTATTCTTACTATTTTCTTTAGCGTTTCACTTTTTGCTCAATACCCAAAAGATGAAACAATTAAACCGTATCCGAAACCGATTAAGGAGAAAAAACTTGTTCAACGTTTTGATGTTGCAACTGTTGGTTGGAAAGCGTTACACGATTCTCAATTGGT
>JAISBG010000662.1 GCA_031266315.1 Planctomycetaceae bacterium
TTTTTTGTTTTCGTTTTCACAGTTCTACCTTAAATTTTGAATAATAATCTGATTGAGGTTCTACTGATTTTCTTCAATTTGATTTTCCACTTCGGTATTTTACTTCAAAATATCGGTACATTCAAGAGGCACTAATAATTTCTATCCGTTCAACGATAAAACAGCGGAAAAGCGGAAAATTTGGTTTCAATTTTTGAACAAAGCCGTTTCATTATTTTTCGTGAATTTTCTGTGAAGAAGTCATTCGAAAACGAGAAATCCTAATCCTTCGGTCAGGTTGAAGGAGTTTTCGGCGTTCCAACATTCGATGCCGATACCGGGAACAAGACGCCGAACTCCAACCGCCCAAACAGTTTGCGGCATTGGAAATTGATCCGTCAACGATTCAAGCGGAATTGCCGCTTCAATATACCATGAATCTTTGTCTTCGTGCCGCGCGACATACCAGTCCGGATTCCAATTCTTGTTACCCCAGCAAGCATCGGTAATCCAGCCCTGCGAGTCAATTGTTAAAGAATAATAAGTACCGTAATCACGATCAATATCAAGCAGAATTTCTACTCGATCCTGATCGTTGGAAACAACATCACGCGAACGCGGTTTTTCAGAAACCGGCGGGTATGAAAAACCGGCAACCCGTTGACATCGGATTCCGAGATACAAATATTGTTTATCGTACATGAACATGATTTGCGAACCGAACTTTTGCGATTCCGCCCGAACCGTTTCTTCGCGTTGAAGTCCGGGTGTTTTCTTATCCCGAAGTATTTCCTGAAGCCGGAAACGCGGAGTTTCCGGCGTCAACGAATACAGTTTTCCGTTGAACCATGTTCCTTGATCGAATTGTTTGTCGAATTTTCCGTCCAAAAACGGTTTCGTCGAAGTATAAGAACATCGAATCGACGGAACCGGCAATTCCTGCTGTTCTACCGGTAATTCCGATTTGTCGGCAACACCGAGCCAGAGTTCCGCACGCGCACGCATTCCCCAAACATCGTCGAATTTCAAATCGCCGCGCGTACGGTAATATTTCAAGGCTTCCTGCCCCAAACCACGCCGCCGTAACACGGAAGCCAACGCAAAACGTATCGCCGCTTCGTCCGCTAAATCAGGAAAATTCTGTTCCAAATATCGTCCGACCGCCAAACCCTTCTCCAGTCGCGGGTCAAGTTTATGACGATTGTACGGAGGTTGCGATGTCCCTGATGTTTCAATAACAGTCTGACCGGAGGAATCAATTTTGTATTCGGTTTGTGAACTTACCGCTGTGCTGTTTCGGTGTTTGTACCAACCGGTTTCTTCGGCGGCGTAATATTGAAGGAGCCAAAGAAACGCTTGACGGGCAAAGGGATGTCTTGTGTATTGTTTAGCGATAATATCAAACGCTTCCAATGCCGATTCCCAATCACCAACAGCATGATAATTCTGTCCCATCTCAAACAAAATCTGGACAGCGGCATCAGGATCAATTTTTCGGGTCAACTCCGATGCGTGAGACGCAAGCCGGACATCACCCGATTGTCGTCCGTTTTCTTTGGCAATTTTTGCCGTGTGCTGAATAATACCAAGTGTTTGTCGGCGTTGTTTGATACGGAGTTGAATCGCATCCCACTGTTCCGCGTAAGAACCAGCCAGTCCGCGTCGGGCATCACTGCCGGGAAGAATATTGATTCCGGCAAAGAAATCACGGTGTCCTGCCGGCGGTGCTTCATCGTAAGGAGTTGTAAAACCAAGAACAGCCGGTCGCGGTGTCTGTTGTAATTCAATCAATCCACGCGCCGTAAACGCCAATTCGTCAATCGGTTGCCCCAATCGAATGGACGGTTCCGTTGTTGCCAGATTCACATCGCCCAAAACACCGTCTTCCTGAGCAACATGAACTTTCTTCACTTTCCAAGGACTAAGACCGAGTTCTGTTAATTGGTACGGAAACGCGGTTGGGTCATCTGCCATTCTGACCGACTCCATCACTTCGCGCAACACCAATTCACGAACAGGTTCCTTTTGACGACCGGAATCGGCTGTTAAAATAATTTCAGGACGCCAAAGCCGAATCGCCGCAACAATCCGTTCCCGAATCCGTTGTATTCCTTTACCATCGTTTTCTTTTTGCAATTGCTGAATCAGAGTATCAATGGTTGTTTGAAGTTCTTTGCGTTTAAGCGTAAATGCTCCGAGTTCCCAAATTCCGCAGGCTCCGGTTCGGACGGCGGCTTCGTGAACACGGTCAAGCCAAACGGATTCCTGATTTTTGATTTTTTGGTCTTCGTCGCGAAACAACAACACCGCTCCGCCGAAATAACCTTGATGAGCACACAACGCCGCATAAGCCTCCAACGGTAAATCTTCCGCACGTCCGAAAAAACCGAGCAACGCCAAACGTGAACCGCCAACTCGTTGTGTTTTCCATGTTGCGCCACCGTCGTTGGTTTTCAAAATTGTTCCGAGATCGCCAACCGCCCAACCGTTTTGAGCATCGGCAAACACGATTTTCCGAATAACGGTTGAAACACCGCTTGGAGTTGCTTTCCATGTTTTCCCAAAATCGGCTGACGAATAAATAATTGTTCCGGGATTTCCGGCAACCCAAAGGAGTTTTCCTTTTGCTTCGATTGTATTCAAATCAACCGGCAAGTCGGAATGACCGGGTAGTTGTCCCGATGCAACACTCCAACGTAACCCGCGATCAAGTGTTGAAAGAATCAACCCGTTGTCGCCAATCATCCAACCATTAATATTGTCTGGTAGAGTTTGTTCGGTAATCAGTTTAAGATCGGCAAGCCGTGCAGACCCGAACATGGGTGTTTGCGACAACATTGTTTCGTTTTGAAATATTTGAGCGGTTCCTTGTCCGCTGATTCCGAAGCCGGTTTTTTCGTCGAAAAAATCGGCGGCAGTCCATCCGTTGGTTTTACTGCCGTAAATTGTTTTCCAGATTCGTCCTGTGTCCAGTGTGAGAAACAAACCGGTAGGGTGATATTCGGACGATTCGCCGGCAAGTATTATTTTCATCGGGTCGAGAATTTTAACCCGATGCAAAACCGGCAAATTGGGTGTTTGGCAGATTGACCAGTTTTTACCGCCGTCCTGTGTTGAAAGAACCACGCCGCGCCCCTGTGAACTAAACGGAAAATAATAACCGCCCACCGCAAACCCAAAAGAAGCGTCGAGAAAATGAACGCTCCATAAGGTGCAGGAAATTGGTGTTTTTTGTAATATCCAGGTTATTCCGCCGTCTTCGGTGTGCCAGATTGTCCCGCGATCTCCAACTGCCCAACCGATATTGACATTGATAAAGAAAAGATCATTAAGCCGTGCGTCCAGATTCATTTCATCGTAGGGCGAAACGTGTTGGTCTGATGCCGGATTGGAATTGGAATAAGACGCGAAACGGAGATTCAACGGATCACGCGGATCGCCAACCGGTAAAACCGCATTAACCGTATTAATTGTTGACGGTGCCGGAACTTCCGAAACCGGAATTTCCAATCTTGGAGCGTTTGCGAGTCGTAAATCTTGTTGCGGTACAGGATTCGGCGGCGGCGAATTACGATGTTGAACCGTATCCTGATTCTGGTTTTTGTAAGTTCGAATCAGTTGTTGTAAATGTGATTGGGCTGATGCCAAACGTACAAATAAAATAGACACAACAAAAACAACGAAAAGAAAAGATCGAAAAGTAAAAATCATAACAATCACCGAATTTTTATAGTTAAATCAAACACCAGAAACACCCAAACAAAACTCTCTCTTACGAAGAATAAAAAAACTCTCCCAAATCGTCAAGACCAAAATAGTGAATAGAGTTACCGGTAATTTATCAACAATTACTTCTAAAAATTTTTAGCAAATAGCAAAGATTATTTTTTTGTGACTATTCAGTGGAATAGCCCGATAGGGCTTCATTTTCATAACCGCAGGTCTTCGACCAAAAGTATCTACACATCTTTTTTGACACAATAGGCGCTATAGGTAAGATTGTAGGCAAGATAGGTAGAACAAGTTCCAAGTCCCTATGAATTTTTTTTGAAAAAAGTTCCGAAA
>JAISBG010000700.1 GCA_031266315.1 Planctomycetaceae bacterium
ACCAAGTTTTCGGCAGGACTTTTCGACACGATAAACTCTTGAGCCAAGAGGATTGGTTCACGGTCCCGTTCACCGGAACCGGTTCGCGTTCTGACTCTTGCCCGCAAAACGGAGCAGTTTTGAAATAAGTTTTTAACAATAGTTTTTACAAGCAAATAGACTCAAAAAAAGGGAAAAACGCCTAAAATATTTTATATAACTCTAAATATAGTAAAAGGTTACGAAACAAGCAGATTTCCAAATCACACATAAAAATCGCAATAACAAGTGGAAAAAAACGCCGTTGAGCCTGGGGGGTCGCCCACCTGATGAATTGCCTACCTTTAACGAAAATTACTATTCCGTTGGGAAAGACTTAATCCAATAGAATCAGAAAAATTTATCCTTGCCGGATTATCGTTTATTTTTTTCGAACCAACTTTGTAGCAATAATTGCCGATCTGTGGGACTGGTTGCGGGTTGGTGGTTATTTTTGTCGGAATCGTGTTCGACGCTCCAACCGTCCCATTCGCGAAATGCGTGGTAAGACCAATCCCAACCTTCCTCTTCGAAAATCTCAATACAATCCTTCAAATACCGGCAAGCACTGCCGTTCGGTGCCCAACGAATCGCACTAAATTCACCGATATAAATTGCCGCGTGGTAATCGTCGGCAAACTCAATCGTATGCCGCAAGGCGTGACGCAACGCTTTTTTATCCCAATATTTCCCGTTAATTTCACCGGGGTAATTCAATCCGACCGGAGCATCGTAAACTCCTTGATGTGTGAATTGATGCGGAACATACATGTGGACACTGTACACAACATTGGGAATTTCCTGCGGGTCGAACGGTTCAAACCATTCAAGTGTTTCCGGTCCGCCCCAAGGTGCCGCTTCAATCACAATTGCTTTTTGAGGGTCGATTTTTCGTACAACTTTGGCGGTTTTCAACGCGAGTTCACGCCAATTCAAAATACCGCTATTTTCCGATACCTTATCTGAGGCATTATCGGACACACTTTCAGGCAGATTCCCTTCAACCGGTTCATTGAGAAGGTCATAAGACCAAATCATTGGAGCATTTTTGTATCGTTTTGCCAAATGTTCCCAAGCGGAGACAAAAGCATCCTGAAATTTTTTGTCTCGAAATAACCGCATTGCGCTGCCTTCGGTTCGCGGCAACCTGCCGCCGGGCGGAGTGTGCAAATCAAGGCAAACGTAAACTCCGTACTTTTCACATTCCGGCAACATCGCATCAAGTTTTTGACATTGTTCTTCGAGCCAGACATTGAATTGTTCGACAGTGGCGGTATCGGCAGGACCGTTCGGAAAACCTGCCCAAGTCAATTGCCAACGAACAAGATTTGCCTTCCACTGACCACCGAAAACCCGAATATCTTCCAGTCCGAATTTTCCGGCGGAAATCATTGCCCCACGCAAACGCGGAAGAGAATGTCCTTTGTAAACCGGTTTGGTTTCGGCGGATTCCTTTGGTTTGGGACGACGTTTTCCGATAACGGTTATTTCGATTTCATCAATAAAAACTTGTCCGGTGGTATTTTCAAGTCCAAGAACAAGAGTTGCGGAGGTTGCATTTTTTGGAACGGCAACATCGAATCGAATCGTTTTCCAGTCAAATGTTCCGAAAAGATTGTTCTGCTGAAGCCAACGTTTGCCGTCCGGTGCATCAAGAACCAGCATTACCTTAATTCCGTTCCATGAATTAGGCGGAGCGGCAACTTGATTCGCCTTAACTTTTGCGGTTATTTTAAGCCGCGTGCCGAGTAATTTTTCAACTGATAATTGTTTTGATGCCGAAGCGTTCTTGTCTTGACCATCGGTAGGAAGGTTCACCTGAACAGCGTTTTCAACGGGCAAAACGTATTTCGGATTCGACACAGACCAACCTTCAGGCAGTCTGTCCGCGTCAAATGATTCACGAAAAACAACATCACCGATTTTTACCTCATCGGCATTTATTGACGAAACGAAAAATCCCAAGACACCCGACAACAGAACCGTTACTAAAATTCGACACATAAAAATACCTGCTTCCTTAGTTTTTTGGGAACGAAAACATGACAACAATTTACAATTCTACACCGGTTGACGATACAACCAATTCGATATTTTATAACAATGTTTTCATTTTTCAAGAAGAAATAATCAGAAGGACTATAAATTTTCCCAACATCTTGAAAATGCCGATACTTTCCGTTATGATGTTTTTTCTTGTTTGACCACGAGAATTAACCATTGACCGTCATTATCGGAGTTAGGGAAATCGTTTTATGTCAGAAGACCAATCGAAACAACAGCAGTTGCTCGAACAACCGTTTAACGAAACCGCTCTTAGCAAATTCAAGAAAGAATTCCGGCATGACGAGTTTGGCAGGAATAAGTTGAAAGAGGTGAGGAAGGCTCGAAAATTTCTAATCCATGTTCTCAAACCGGAAGTGAAGGTTTTGCTTGATATTGATAAGTTGGAGATTGATTCGGAATCATTCGTTGATGAATGGCTCAAATCGTTTTATCTTGACGTTTTGTATCGTATTCCGCTCAAAAATAGCAACGAATATCTTGTGATTTTTATTCTGATTGAGTTAAAAACAGACAATGACCAATTCACCATTTTTCAAATACTCCGATATATCATCAACGTTTGGTGGCGGGAATTTACGACGGCAAAAGATGAAGGACGACTTCGAACATTTTTGTTCCCGATGGTTCTTCCGATTATTTTTTATCATGGCGAAGGCACCTTCACGGCACCGGTAAAAATGCGTGATTTGGTTCGTGTGGTCAAAGGGTTGGAGCGTTACGTGTTGGATTTGGAGGCGATACTGTTTGACGTGTCGGCACTCAAATCCGAAGAGTTTCCCGAAGATACGGAGTTATCTGTTCTTTTTATGACCTTGCAACTGGTGTTTAGTACGGATGTTGCAGAGCGGTTGATAGAGATTTACCGGAAATTGCGACCAACCCTTCATTTGCCGGAATCGCAAAAAGAATTGAGAGACGCAATCTATTATGCGGCAACCAGTGCCAAACATTTTTCTCGACAAGATTTTCAAAAAGTTTCCACTCAAATTGAAAAGGAAGGAGTTGTTACTGTGTCAACATCACTTTTAGACCAACTACTCGCCGAAGGCATCGCCAAAGGCGAAGCAAGAGGCGAAGCAAGAGGTGAAGCAAGAGGCAAAGCGGAAGGCTTACGAAAAGCCGTTTTGAATGTTTTATGTAAAAGGTTCAAAATGACCGATGTCCCCTCAGAAATCAAAACTGCCATTCAGCGAATGAATGACTCAATTGCTTTGGAATCTCTGCTCTCATACGCTTTAGACTGCCAGACATTGGACGAATTTGCTGAAGCGTTGAATTAAGGGACGGAGTTGTTACTGTAATACGACTTGCGCAAACAGAATTAAGATGTTGCCTGTTGGAGTCGAGTAACGCTCAACCGGCGTTTAATAAATTGCTTTGGTTTTGATTTAGGAAACCGAAACGTTTTAGGAAGCGTTATGAGTTTTTTTATGTTCAAAATTTTCGATGTCTATTGAAAGTGTCATCTTAAAATGTAATCTTTGCGGTTGTTCGTAATACGGATTTTGCATTGTGAATTGTAGAAGAAGGTGAAAAATGAATACCGGATTTTATCGAATAATTTTGATTATTTTTTTTGTAATTTTTTTTATCAATTGTTTTACTTCGGTTATTGTTGCTGAACGAACAGAGTTTGACGGTTTTTTTGCTCCGTCTGAAAGTTGGGTCAAGCCGCCGGAAAGTGAATTTCGCAAAGAGATTTGTCTCAACGGTTCTTGGCAATTTCAACCCGTTCAAGTTCCCGCCGATTGGCAACCGAATCGTGGTATTCCGCCGGAACTCGCAATGCCCAACGATCATGCGTGGGAGACGGTACCGATTAAAATTCCATCTTCTTGGAATGTTAATACTTGGGGCAATGGTCGGCATGTCGGGGCTGTTACAACCGGAACAGCCGCAGCCGACCGTCAATATTTTCCTGACTCTGTTTATTATCCAAGTTATCCCGAACACTGGGACGGAGTTCGGATGGCTTGGATGAAGCGGACTTTTACCGTTCCCAACGATTGGATTGGCAAACGGATTTTGCTTCATTTTGAAGCGGTTAGCGGAATGGCGGAAATTTATATTAACGGACAAAAAACCGGTGAAAATTTCGGACGTTTTTTACCGTTTGAAATTGATGTAACTCAAACAATTCATGTTGATAAACCGAACGAAATTCTGGTTGGAGTCCGTTCCCTCCGTTTGTTCGACAAGACCAGCGAAAAATATTCTAAAATGCGGACACCGTATCCGCCGGGTTCTAACATGGACAAGATTAACGGAATTTGGCAAGATGTTTATCTTCTTGCGGTTCCAGCGGTTCGCATTGATGATGTGTTTGTCAAACCGTTTGTTCATCGGGACACACTGGAAACCGAACTTATTCTGAAAAATGATTCCGCGCAGCCGGCAACTGTTACAATAACAGGAACGGTTTTTTCATGGCTCAACAAAGCCCCCAACACGTCGTTCAATGCGGCACTCAACAAGTCAAGGCAAGAGATGATTGATGCTCCGATTCCTAAGTGGGAACTTGATCAAACAGCATCTCTAAAATTGGAACGGAAAGAAGAGATTTCTCTCCCGTCCGGTCAACCAATAACCGTTACGGTTTCCGAAAAAGTTGTCAACACGTTAAAATTATGGTCAATGGAAGAACCCAATCTTTATGGTCTTGTTCTTGATGTTTGGGAAAATGGGAAGAAAATTGATACGAAATATGTTCGATTTGGTTGGCGGGAATTTCGGATTGTCGGGGACAAATTGGAATTGAACGGTAAACCGGTTCAATTATTTGCTGATTTATTGCATCCGTTTGGACCGTTTATTTCGTCGCGCCGTTACGTTTGGAGTTGGTATTCGATGATCAAGGAAATGCACGGCAACGCGGTACGTCCTCACGCTCAACCGCATCCGCGAATTTATGCGGAACTTGCCGATGAGATGGGACTTGCGGTGCTTGCTGAAACGGGAATGTTCGGCAGTTCGATTCAATTGAATTTTGAAGAACACGCCGCATGGGATCGTTACGCCGAACATTATAAGCGGTTAATTTTACGAGACAGAAATCATCCGTCGATTTTTGGTTGGAGTTGGGGCAATGAACTGTTTGCGATTTTTATTTACGACAAGGCGATTACACCGGAGCAAACCGATATTTGGTACAAAAAATTGGAAACATACGGCAAAAGCGGAATGAAATACGATTCGACACGGAATTGGTATTCCTGTGACGGCGACGAAGATTTCCGTAACACAATGCCGGTTTGGAACAAACATTTCGGACACGGTACCGACTGGAAAAAGGAATTACCGGACAATATTGATAAACCGTTAATGGTTGGCGAACAAGGCGGAACTTATTACGCCAAACCCGCTCAACTCGCGGTTTTTAACGGTAAACGGGCTTACGAAAATTATCGGGGGCGTAACGAGGCGTTGGCAATTGATGTTTACCGAAACATTACTGAAATTGCGTTACTGAGATTAACTTTTTTCTCACCGGCGGAAACAGCGTGGTTTGGTCTGGAACACCTGAATTTCGGTTACAGCGATTTTTCACGATTGCCAAACCAAAATGACGGTATCTTTTTTACGAAACCGTTTGAGGAAAACATTCCCGGAGTTCAGATTGAACGCTTGCCGCCTTATGTTACAACATTAAATCCCGGTTTTGACCCGAAGTTGCCGTTGTTCAAACCGTTGCCAATGTTCGAAGCCCAGAAAGCCGCTCTCGACCCGAATGGTCCCCAAAAGTTACCGGATTATTCGATACATCGGGAGGCGATAATAGGAAATATCGTACACTCAACTTACGACCATATTCTATTTTTGGGAGATGAAAAAGGAGAACTTTATAAACGTCTTACGGCAATGGGTGTTCCGCTTGTTCTCGATCGTTGGATGGATGAAGAGGAGGAAAATAATAGTATCTTTGTTATTGTGGACGGTAACAGTTTTTCGGGAAACGATGTTTCTGTTATTGACCGTTCTTCGCGAACAGTGATTATTTTCCGCCGAAAAACGGAAATTCCGAAATCGTTAGAAAAATATCTCGGCAAAACAACGCTTGTCGAACGAACCGCAACACAACTTCAAGGTCAATATTATTACACTCAATTCCTTTCTTGTAGCGATTTTTATTTTGCGGAAGAACCGGAAGACCGGCAAGTGATTAAGTGTGCTTTGGACGGAGATATTCTCAAACGGGGTCAAGTTAAATTTGAAGCGGCAACAGTTGATTGGTCTCTCTTCAACGACAGCCCCGAATCCGCAAAATGTGCCGCAGTTTGCCTTTATGAAACAATTAAAAAACCGTCCGGTATTGCGGCAATAGGACAAAGAATCCGCGGAGATTTTGACGGTGAATTGTTCGTAACAACAATCGATGTGATTCCCGAATCGCCGAAAAACAGAACTTTATGGCAAAATATTTTATTCGGTGTTGAATTTTCCAAACCGGAACCAAACACCCAAAATACCCCCCAAAAAGAACATAATCTATTGCTCGACGGTCCGCAAATACAAAATCAATAATCTTTTTGTAATTATTCAACGGAATTTATATTTTAACGCGAAAAATTGGTAGGCAATCCGCCCGCTGGGCGGTTGACTCGGCATTGACTCCAAAACGGAAAGTAACATAATTCACTGTCGGTGAAAATAGGTGGGCGACCTTTCGCTGAAAGGTCGCGTCGGCGATAGCCGACTTGTACCCTATTTCCGGCTAGCAATCAGATTCCCAAATG
>JAISBG010000734.1 GCA_031266315.1 Planctomycetaceae bacterium
GCCCAACTTGGGAGCGGAAATTCTTTGAGTGTTTTGAGTTCGAACGGTGACCAGTGATAATTTTTTGAGGTCTCACTATTCTGCCCCCCCCCCCTATCTTAACATTGTCATTTTCCATAATTTTATTGGTTTGTTAAGAATGAGTTTAATTTTTTGTTTGAAACAATATAACGGTATTGTTCCAATTCTGTAGTTGAATTTAGTCTTTCAAAACCGAATGAAGGGAACAGATCCTTGAACATTCCATTTTGGGCGGTTTGTATATATTCGCCGATAATGCGTTTGAAATTTTTTTGTGTTACCAATTGAAAATTTTGTTCATTAAAAACATACTAAAAACAGAGTTAATTTTTTTCTATTTTAATTTGCCATGCGTAGTTTTTTGAAGCGTTCGCTATGGTTATTTGTTTCAATGAAATCGATTCGCATTGGTATTTTGAATGATTCGAGATGTTTCTTGCAATGAAGGCGGATACGTTTTGTCAATTCTCTTTGCGATTCGGAAATATCGTTGCTCAATTGGACTCTGGCACAAACTATCTTACCGGTAATGGCGTTGTCTTCGCTGAAAACGGTTGCAGAAATAACTTCCGGCAACTTTTCAATTACCGTTTCAACCTCCGCAGGATAAACCTTTTGACCGCCAACATTGATGAGTTCCGATTTACGTCCGAGAATTTTTATGTATTCACCATCCGTCTCAACCATATCACCTGTTACAAACCAACCGTCTTCGGTAAAAGGAGCAGGTGCATTCAAATATCCAAGCATTGCTGATTTTGATTTGATTTGCAAAATGTTGTCAACAACCCGTGTCTCAAATCCTTCACCGCCAATCTTGACCCAAAGTGAATCTGAATCTCTTGATTTTGATCTCAAAATACCGAGTTCGGAAAGACCATACGTTTGTTGAATTTTGATATTGGGAAATGTTTCGTGTAATTGTTGCAATGTTGATTCCGGCATCGGTTCCGTGCCATAAGTGATCAATTGTAGTGATCGCAAATTATACTTTTTGACCACATCGCTAAGTAACAATAATCTCAAAAATGTCGGTGATGTCGGTAACAATTCAACATTGTATTTTTCAATTGCTTTTGTTACCGCGTCCGGTGTTCGCTCTGAAATAGTAATTAAACAACCGGCATTATAAAATGTATGTAACATCGTATTGATACCGCCGATATGATCATATAATAGAAACGAAATTGTGCGTAACGCTTTTCTTGGAACGATAAATTTTTCAAGAATATATTCAAAATCATGTACTGCCGCTTTACTTTTACCGGTTGATCCCGACGAAAAAAGAACAAGTCCCGAATGGTTTCTCGCCTGCAATGTCAAATAATGTTCGTGATTATTTGATATGTTTGCAAAACGCTGTACTGTTACTTCATCTGATTCGGAAAGTGTTATTTCAATTTCGCATTGCGCAATTTCAAGGAACTCTTCTTTTTTAGCGATGACAGATTTTGTTAATGGTGCAATAATCACTTTACGTTCAACTAGTGCCAACATCAACGTAGCCGCATTCGGTGAAAAATCCGCCTGCAATGCCACAACCGCCCCTGACACAATTTCATGTTCATCAAGAAAATGTCCCCAGTAATCAAGTTTTTGCAACAACTCACCGTAATGATAAATATGATCATTCCATATAACGGCTTCATGATCCGAGTTATTCTGAAATATGTTTCGTAAAATTTGTATATTCATTTAGACTCCTCCTAAATAAATTACTTGTCCGGTAATAAAATTGCTTTCGTCTTTCAGGAAAAAATCAATAACGTTACCAATATCCTGAAAGGTTCCGAATCGTTTGATTGCCATTCGGTTTGTAAGTTCTTCCAATTTATTTTTTGGTATAGTCCGAATTAGATCAGTGTCAATGGGGGTCGGCGCGACGGCATTAACGGTAATACCTTGCGATCCGTATTCGTGTGCTAAAATTTGTGTCAATGTTGTTACGGCTGCTTTCGATGCGGCGTACACCGCTTCACCTGCAAGTTTCAAAGGAACGGCAACTGTAGAAAAATTAACGATACGTCCTTTTTTCTGCGGTAACATAAGCCGCGCCGCTTCACGGCAACACAAAAACGTACCGCCAAAATTGACATTGATGATTCTCGTAGCTGCATCATACGGCATTAACAAACTGTGATTCATTGACGCAATTCCAGCGTTATTAATGAGTATATCCAATCGACCATAATTTTTTTTGATCTCGTGAAACATACTTATAACAGATTTCTCATCAGCAACATCGACACAAAAATGCGTATAGTTTTCGAGCGGTTCAGATTCCTTTCGGCTGCATCCGACAACTTCGTAACCAGTCGCCGAATATCGTTCCGCAAGAAACCGTCCGATTCCTTTTCTTGTGCCTGTAATTAACGCAACTTTTTTATTCATTTTCAATTCCATTGGCTTTCAATGTTGTTTGAATATAGTCTGCCAAAGTTCCTAATGTACGCAATGGACTTGATGTCTGTGACATCGCTCTGCTGTCTATCAAACGAATCGGTTTGTCATAATGTGAAGCCAACGCCGATTCAATTTTGACAAGCACTGTTACAAGACCGAATGAATCCAATACACCTTCATGACCCCAAATAATTGTATCTTTATCAAATACAATCTGATGATCATTTGGCAATTCATCATTTATATCTATTACAATATCATGAAGAATACTATCAACAGTATCACTTATTTCTGCATTAAGTTTATTCATTTTTTTAATTGGTTAGTGTAAAAATTAAAAGGAAAATTTTATAGCAGTTATTGAAAACTTGCGCATGTCATTTTTAAAAAACTTCTTTGCGCATAGTTCCTAAAATTGAAAGTAAATAAAAGGTTGCACGTCGTTTTCGCCAATAAAAACAATCAAAAATAACATACAGGCATAACCAAAACCACGAACAGGAGCCCACCATTTTTCAGTAAACGGAACTTCGGAGTCCTGATAGTAACAAAGGATATCGAGCAATAATATACAAGTTCCATAAACCTTGACATAAAGCCAGACATCGCTGAATCCCGCATGTCCGCCTCTTGTAATCAGATAGAGGTAATGTAATGCTGACGAGCAAGATGACGCACGAAAAAACACCTCGACCAATGTTAGACAAGTAAATGTAAAAACAATACTCAGAAACCAAAAACATATTTTCCATTCTTTTGAGGAATTTTTGAACTGAAAAATCTTTTTCTGTCGCATAAATGCGTGAGCACAAAGTAAAACTCCCATCAAAATTCCCCACACAACAAAGTGCATTGCCGCACCGTGCCAAAGCCCACTCAAAAACATCGTTACCAAAAGGCTAACATATAACCAAATAACAACGTAACGGCTTCTACTTGTTGCAAAATCGAGAAACGGAAAATAGACATAATCCCGTAACCAACCATTAAGCGAAATATGCCAACGTTGCCAAAATTCCGTAACATTTGCAGAAAGATAAGGTTGACGAAAATTCAACATCACATTTATACCAAACATTCTTGCAACTCCGCGTGCAATATCCGTGTAACCTGAAAAGTCTCCATAAATCTGGATCATAAACAAGACTGCTGCGAAAAATAACGTTACGCCGCCGAATTTATCGGGAGTCGTGAAACATTCATTGACAATCGGTGCAACACCGTCGGCAATAAATACTTTTTTGAAATAGCCCATCAAAATTAGTTGACATGC
>JAISBG010000023.1 GCA_031266315.1 Planctomycetaceae bacterium
AGTATTTTCATAACCGCAGGTCAGCGACCTGCGGCTGTGAACCAAAGAGACCACTGCCTGAAAGGCAGGATTTTAACCCGTTGCCGCTATTATTTAAAATCCCGCCTTTCAGGCGGCGGTTTTTTTATCGCGGTACTACCGCAGGTCGAAGACCTGCGGTTATGAAAATGAAGCCCTATCGGGCTATTCCACTGAATAGTCACCCCCGATTTTACTTTTGAAGCAAACAAATGTTAAACTAGGAAAGTGTCATTAGGAAAAAACAACTTTTACACTTGACTTATATTCTGTCTTGCGCTCGTAGCTCAATCGGATAGAGCAATGGATTTCTAATCCATAGGTTGCAGGTTCAAGTCCTGCCGGGCGTAGTGCGCAGAGGTAAATAATTGTCCTTCAATCAAATTAATAATCATCAATCAAAACGACCATGAACATAGCCAATCCGATTTACGATGTTGTCTTCAAATTCATGTTGGAAGACGAAGAGGTTGCGAAATCATTTCTTTCGGCAATTATTGAGGAAGAGGTGTTGGAAGTTCATTTTGCGGCGCAGGAACGTACTCTTCGCCGCCCGCTCAATAAAGTTGCCGAAAAGGAAGATGCGGAAGATAAGGAAAAGTTGTTCCTTACGGTATGCCGCTTTGACTTTTCCGCCCAAATCGCAACTCCTAACGGCGGACACAAAACGGTGATGATCGAACTACAAAAAGCAAAGTTTTCTTCGGATATTATGCGGTTTCGCCGTTATCTTGGTTTGCATTACCAAAATCCCGACAATACTTACGGCAGCGACAACCACCCCAAAGCCCGCCAGATTTACTGTATTTTTTTGTTAGGTTATGACATTGGTATTCGCGATTGCCCAATTATTCAGGTTGATCAAAATA
Source organism: Planctomycetaceae bacterium (assembly GCA_031266315.1). GTDB lineage: Bacteria > Planctomycetota > Planctomycetia > Pirellulales > Thermoguttaceae > WRKP01. Next base: position 888 of record JAISBG010000023.1, read on the forward strand.
TTAAAGACGGGACGACGAAAAAATATCTGGAGGTAACCAACAACGAGTTTATTGAAGGTTTACACCATCGTTCTTGGATTGTTCAATCTGATCAACTCAAAGAACCTTACCGTAACGATGTCGAAAAACTGTTGAGCATTTTCGGCTTGGACGACCATACTGTTGTTCGTCATACCTTACAGGTGGACGAAAACGACTTTCCCGAAAGGTATGTCCCTATAATTCGTCGTCTTCGTATGGCTTCAGAAAGTGCGGATGTTCAGGCAGAAATGGAAATGGAAGATGATTTCATGGAAGAAATTCAAGCCAAAGAACGGACTATCGCCGAACAAAGCAAAACGATTAAAGAAGACAAAAAAGCACTTAAAGCAAAAGACAAAAAAGCACTTAAAGCAAAAGACAAAACGATTAAAGCAAAAGATAAAACGATTGAAGAAGATAAAAAGGCACTTAAAGCAAAAGACAAAACGATTGAAAAAGACAAAAAAGCACTTGAAGAAAAAAACAAAACGATTGAAGAAAAAGACAAGTTAATTAAAGAATTGAAGGAACAATTGGCAAAAAGCCAAATATAAAAATCACCGTTTAGACCTTCTGATTTTTAACATCATGTTTGGTTCATTGATTCTCAAAAATCCGGTTTTGGTGGCGTCGGGAACATTCGGTTACGCCCGCGAAATGGAAGGCGTTGTTGATTTATCGCGGTTGGGCGGTATCATTCCCAAAACGGTAACACTCACTCCGCGACCCGGTAATATTCCGCCGCGCACCGTCGAAACCGCATCGGGATTACTAAACTCAATCGGTCTTGATAACGACGGAATCGACGAATTTTTGTACAACAAACTGCCGTACTTCAAAACGCTTGATACAAAAATTATTCTCAGTATTGCCGCGAAAAATACGGAAGAATGTTTGATCTTTGGTGAAAAACTAGGTCTTGTAACGGGAATTGATGCGGTTGAACTCAATCTATCTTGTCCGAATGTAAGCGGAGGAGTTGATTTTGCAACAGACCCGAAATTGTGCGAAAAAATCGTTTCAACATTTCGTCATGTTACATTGCTTCCGGTTTTGGTCAAATTATCGCCGAATATCGGTAACATTGGCGATGTGGCGTGCGGAGCCGAACAAGGCGGAGCCGATGGTATTTCGGCGATCAATACATGTCTTGGTTTGGCGGTTGACTGGCGGCAACGCCGTTCACGTCTTGGCAATGGTTTTGGCGGATTGAGCGGTCCGGCAATCAAACCGATTGCGTTACGTTGTGTCCGGCAAATTTTCAAAGCGGTAAAAATTCCGATTCTTGGTATCGGAGGAATTGAAACAATTGACGACGCGATGGAATTTTTTGTAACCGGAGCATCTGCTGTTCAGATTGGAACGGCTAATTTTTACAACCCAACCGCCACAACACAACTCCTAAATGCGTTGCCGATTGCTCTGAGCGAATTGGGAGCAAAAAATGTTGCGGAAATTATCGGAACACTTGAACTGTGATTCCTTTGGTTGTTTTGCAAAAAAAAATGTAACCTTTATTCAGTATTATCAATATACTGTATTAGTCATAAAATTGGTATTTTGATAATTATTCAGTGTAATTTTTGTTAAAAGTTGGCATAACTATTTACTTTTACTTAATAGGTACAAAAAGCGGAGTAGCCCGATAGGGCTTCATTTTCATAACCGCAGGTCTTTGACCTGCGGTGTAACGACAA
>JAISBG010000040.1 GCA_031266315.1 Planctomycetaceae bacterium
AAAGCCCGCTGGGCGGTCGTGCCGGTTGAGTCATAATTTTGCCGTCATTAATCTGATTCACTGTCGGCTAACGCCGACGCAACCTTTTAGCAAAAGGTTGCCCACCTGATTTAACGAAAATTTCGCATGTGAACTATCCACTCTCCACTATTTTTTCGAGCATTTCTAAGGTTCGTTTTGTTGCGCCGAGTTGACGGTCAACCAACTTTTTCGCACGCTCGCCAAACTGTTCGGCAATATCCGGCTTTTCAAGGCAACGACGGACAAATTGTTCCATTTCGTGTTGGTCATGGACAACTTGTGCCGCATTGTCGCGAAGAATTAAATCAACAATGTCACGAAAATTTTTCGTGTTGGGACCAAAACAAACCGCCGCACCATAAGCAGCCGGTTCAATCATGTTTTGCCCGCCGCGTTGTCCCATGCTTCCGCCAACAAACGCAATCGAAGCCGTTCCCCACCAACTGCCAAGTTCGCCAATCGTATCAACCAACAGAATACGCGGTTTAACCGCTTTACGGGAACTTTCGCCTTCCAAAATACCAGAACTTATACCGGAATCAGAAGAAGACGACAAATCCGCGTTGTTGTCTTCCTGAACCTCCCGAAGTTTTGAACGGCGTTGCCACAAAACGGATCGGGCTTCCAGCAATGCCGCAACTTCTTCAAACCGCTCAGGATGACGCGGGACAAGAATTAAACGAAGACGCGGAAAATCCGTTTTCAGGTTTTCATAACATTCCACCGCAAACGCCTCTTCCGGTGACTGAGTGCTGCCGGCAAGAAAAACAATATCCTCGTCCGAAATTCCGGCAAGCAATTTGAGTCGTTGTGTTTCGGGATTGTTACGGTCTGATTTGGCTCCGTCGAACTTCATGGAACCGATTACCCGAATTGAATCCGCCGACGCCCCAAGCCGATGAAACCAACCGGCGTAAGTCTCACTTTGAGCAGCAATAATATCAATCTGCCGGAACATCGGAGCAATAAAACGCCGAACCCAAAGATACCTTTTATATCCGGTTTCGCCGAAACGTCCGTTGATAATCGCAACTTTGGCTTTATGTTGTTTGGCAGTGCTGATCAGATTGGGCCAAAGTTCCTGTTCCACAAGAACCAGCAAATCAGGACGAAGCCGTTGCATCGCTTTGTCCACCGCCCAGCTAAAATCAAGTGGACAATAAAATACCGTCAACTCGTTACCAAAAAGTTTCAGAGCAAGTTCCATGCCGGTAAACGATGTTGTCGATACAACACAATGCCAATTGGTTTTTGACTCCTGAATCAATTTCAAAATCGGACGGAGCAAATTGACCTCTCCAACACTGACCGCGTGAAACCATACGACTTTTGTATCCGGTAAATCCGCAGAACCGGTTTTTGCCAACACATTGCGCCGACGCGGAATACGACCGAAATATTTTTGCTTGAATCCATAACGGTATTTTCCCTGTTTCAGCGCACGATAAACCAGCAACGGCGAAAAAACCGCCAAAAGAATAATATAAATCAGGTTGAAAAACCAATTTCTGAACATGAATCAATTTTTAGCGGTAATTGTTCTGTGGTAAAATGAGTAACTCATGTTACGCACCGTAGGTCAAAAAGTCGGCAAAACATAAGAAAAATCGAAAGAGGTGGGCGACCTTTCGCTATTTGTTAAAAGGTCGCGTCGGCGTACTCGCCGACAGGGAATCAGATTAACGACGGCAAAATGATGACTCAACCGGCGCGACCGCCCAGCGGGCTTTTTGATAAATAGCCCACCTCTTTCGATTTTTCGTGTGTTTGACTGACTTTTTTACCGTGCGTAACATGAGCTATTAATTAAAATTCTGACGAATCGAAAATTTCGGACGCGATTTGTTTCAGTTTGTTTTGGACATAATCCCGAATATCTTTCGCATTGGAGATTCTCAACGCTTTCCGCGCCATTGCGCGGCAGTCTTCAATAGAAACATACCGGCAAATTTGTTTTAGTCGGGCAATCGCTCCGGGCGCACAACTGATATTTCTTAAACCAAGACCAAGAAGAAGAACAATATTTTGCGGAGTTCCCATTTGACCGCAGAGCGAAACCGGAATCGAATAACGAGTTGCCACATCAACCGTGCGACGAATCAATCGTAAAATTGCCGGATCATCGGTTTGAAAAAGATGATTGACACTGCTGTTGCCGCGATCTACTGCCATAGTGTACTGAGTGAGGTCGTTTGTGCCAATACTGAAAAAACTGGCATCTTCCGCGAATTTATCCAGCATGACCACTGCCGAAGGAACCTCAACCATCATACCAACCGGAATTTCCTCATTAAATGCGATTTTTTCTTCACGAAGTTCCTCCATCGCATCACGAAGAGCCGTATGTTTGGCTTGACGAAATTCTTTGACGGTTGACACTAACGGAAACATGATCCGAACATCGCCAAACGCACTCGCCCGAAGAATCGCACGAAGTTGGCAACGGAACAATTTCCAATTCTTCAACGCAAGCCGAATCCCCCGTAACCCCAACGCCGGATTGTGTTCAACTGTCGTATTATACCGGTCTAACGTTTTATCGTCGCCAAAATCAAAAGTACGAATAATAACCGGTTTCCCCGCCATTTGGTCAACAACATGTTTGTAAGCCGCAAAATGTTCTTCTTCCGCAGGGTCTTCTTTTTGTGTGAGATAAAGAAATTCAGTACGAAAAAGCCCGATACCTTCGGCTCCGCGTTGGACGGCGTTTTCCGCTTCAAAGGGAAACTCAATATTGGCACAAATGGAAATTCGTGTTCCGTCGCGGGTTGTGGCTTCGACATCACGAAAAGAGTCCAAACACTCAATTCGTGTTGAATCGGCAACCATAATCCGACGATATTTTTCAAGTACCTCTTCATCTGGACGAACAATAACACTTCCGCTGTTGCCGTCAACAATAAGCGTATCACCGCCGTCAACATCTTCCAAAAACCGGCGAACACCAACAATACAAGGAATTTCCAACGCGGCAGCCAAAATTGCCGTGTGTCCGCCTTGTCCGCCCAATTCCGTTACAATCGCCTGAATAAACTGTTTATCAAGAGCCGCCGTTTCACTCGGTGTCAAATTGGTTGCCAACAGAATTACCGGTGAACGCAACATCCCAATCGTTTCTTTCTTTTCGCCAAGAAGATGACGGAGAAGCCGTTTTTCAATATCACGAAGATCATTGATTTTTTCGGAAATATAAATATTTTCGATTCGGCGAAGCGTATTCGTGTGTTTTCCCATGACCACCGTAACAGCATGTTCAGCGGAAAAACGTTGAGACCGAATCAATTCTTCGGTATCGTTAAGAATATGCGGGTCAAGCAGGAGTTGAATTTGCGCTTCAAAAATATCGGCAAATGTTTGTCCCAATGCGCCGCGTGTGGCTTCACGATTGACGGCAATTTCGTCTCTGGCGTGGTCAACCGCCGCCCGAAACCGTCGGATTTCCGATTCAAGTGCTCCCGCGTCAACAAATTGCTCTGGAATCCGAAACCCTTCCGCCTCCTGAACAAACGCTTTGCCAATTACTATTCCCGGAGAAACCGGAATACCTTGAAAAATTTTCATGCCTGATCTACCTCGTCTTCAAAAAATCGGGCGTTGAAGAGCGAAGCAATCGCGTTTAAGGCAGCCTCCGCGTCGGAACCAACCACTTCCAAAACAACCGCATCTCCCTGAAAGGCTCCCAACGACAAAAGATCAAGAACACTTCGGCAATCCGCAACATAACTTCCTTTACGAAGACGAATGTCCGAAGTAAATTCCTTAGCCTTTTGTGCCAGCATACTCCCCACCCGCAAATGCACACCGCAACGGTTGGAAATCAGTAATTCTTTTATCAATTTCTGTTCACGGGTCATAGAAAAGCGAAAAGGGAAAACGGCAGGATGGTTGTCAAAAAATAATATTTCAGGATTGAGTAACAAGGTTGGGTTGGATGAAAGGAGATTTTATTACTCCGGTTGATATTTATTTAGGGACGGTTTTCAGTTTCGGTTCTTTACCCAGTAACAATCAAATCAATAGGATTGAAGTTTGTCAAACCAATCGAAACCTATCTAACCAATTTGTCCACACCAACAACGGTAATAAATCGCCATGTCAAGAAAACATTTTCGCCCGTTTTTACGAACTCCAAAACGGTTTGACCGACAATTTATTGACCGATTATTGAGCAAACAATTTACCGAAACAATTTACTGAAACGATTTATCGAAATTATTTACCGAACATATTATTGTCGGCTTCTTCCAGCAGGGATAAAATGTCGTCTTTCGTTTTGGATTGTTTTAGGAAACGGCAAAAGGTATCATCTTTCAATTGCCGAGTGATATGTTCCAAAGCACGAAGATGATCTCCCGGACAATCCGGCGGTGAAACCAACAGGAAAAAGAGATAAACTTTTTCACAATCCAAACTGTCGAAATCAATTCCTTCGGGACTGACCGCAACACAACCGACGAGTCGTTCAACGCTGGGATGTTTGGTATGAGGGACGGCAATCCCGCGACCAATTCCGGTTGAACCGAGTTCTTCGCGTTTGGTGATTGCTTTAACAATACTTTCGTATTCTTCCTTCTTAATACCGTTAGCATCGAGAAGTGATTGAACCATTTCGCGAATCACTCCTTGCTTATTGGTGGCTTTAACTTCCGCACTGATGGCTCCCGGCAAAATAAAATCAGCAAATTTCATTCACCAACTCCTTAAGTTAGTTTTTTAATTTTATAGTTAATAATTAGTAGTTAATAAGGGAACAATAATTGAGGAAAACAAAATCAGGAAACAACATTAATCTTGTTTTTTGTTATGGTCTTGAATTTTTTCTTTGTATTTTTTGATTTGCTGTTCCAACTTGGCAACAACATGATCAACAGAAGCGAACATATCTTTTGATTGATGATTGGCGACAAAATCGTGTTTATGTTCTGGAGTAACAACCGCTTCAATCTTTGGTTCATCTGCTTTTTCGAGATCAACGGTTACATCGATCGACATTAGGCGTTCGAAAAAACGTTGGAGCTTTTCTACTTTTTCGGTAATTTTTTTCCGTGTTGCTTCGCTTAGTTCACCATGTCTCGTGGAAATTCTTACTTGCATACTAAAACTCCCGTAATAGTAATAAATGGTGGTAATATACATAATTTTAACATCCCGTTTTCCGGTGAAAACCGAAAAAACATGGGATATTTAACCGGTTTAGGAAAAAGAACTTAGAACTCATTATCAAGAAATAAATTCTATGAACGATGTTCTCTAATGTTCCATTTCTCAACTTGATTTTTACTCAATCAATTTGATCTGAAAATCAATTGAATTGAGACAAGTAAATGATATTCTATCAATTTGTTGAAAAAAAAAAAGGGACGCCGGATAATCCCTGTGAAAAAATACACAATTTCAATATTCACTCTCCCTGATTCTCCACAACCTAATACCTGCTTGTGCAAACGGTACCAGGGTTGAAATATGGATAGGCAATCATCAGGTGGGCAACCTTTCGCTGAAAGGTCGCGTCGGCGATAGCCGACTGTGAACCAGATTAACACGGCAAACTGTATTGCCAACCGTTTTGGAGTCAATGCCGAGTCAACCGGCGCGACCCTTCAGCGAAGGGATCGTCCACCTCTTTCGCAATTTTTCGTGTGCTTCGCGTTTAAACGAACTTTTCAATGTTTAGACACCGCATCCGGTAGAATCATGAATTTTTAGAGATGCCCAAGTTTAATTTTTGATCCAATTTTTATTAGAGTAGCAGGTCAAGTGCAAAGGTTGCGGGACATTTTTTTTGATTAAACTTATCATTTACTGTCCCGCGAATCCTTGCACTTGACCTGTTACTTTCTACGATCAAATTTCCTTGACGCTATTGCCGTCTTGATTTTTATTCTTCTTGCAACAGAAAACCGGCGAGTGCGCGGCAACGACCCGGTTGTTGTAATTTTTGAACGGCTTTTTGTTCAATCTGGCGGACACGTTCCCGTGTTACCTGAAAAATACGTCCCACTTCTTCCAACGTATAAGAATATCCGTTTTCAAGACCGTAACGTAATTTAATGATTTCACGTTCGCGCGGAGTGAGTGTTTTCAGGAGTTTTCCGATTTCTTTTCGTAACATATCATTTGACGCGGAATGTTCGGGGCGGTCAAAATTGGTATCGGCGACAAATTCACCGAAACAATTTTCGTCACTTTCGCCAACCGGATGTTCCAAACTGATTGGGTTGGAACCCATTAGCAAAATCCGCCGAACTTCATCAACCGTCATTTCAGCCGCTTCGGCAACTTCATGAACATTCGGTTCGCGACCGGTCGATTGGTAAATCATGCGGGCAATGTTACGTAAACTGGTCAACGCATCAATCATGTGTACAGGAATCCGAATCGTCCGCGCCTGTTCCGCAATCGCTCGCGTAATCGCCTGACGTATCCACCAAGTCGCATACGTTGAAAATTTGAAACCGCGACGATATTCAAATTTGTCCACCGCCCGCATTAAACCGGTGTTGCCTTCCTGAATTAAATCAAGAAAATTAAGACCGCGATTCCGATAATTTTTCGCAACGGAAACAACAAGCCGTAAATTACTGCGCGATAAATCACATTTTGCCTGTTCGTATTCTTTAAGCAGATCGCGCATCTTTTGACAACGAAGCCGTAAACTTTTCGGACTTTCCTGTGTTGTAACAATAAGATTCCGAAGTTCCGTTTGCAACATTTGCCGGCGTTCTGGCATCATCAGAATATTGGAATCGCGAAGAAGCCGTGAAATTTCGTCCATGCGTTTGGACATACTTTCAATCTGTTTCATTAAAGCATGAACACGGCGGTTGCGAAGACTCAGTTCTTCGACAAGATTCAACGCTTTGCGACGACGTTCCAGAAATCGTTTTCGTGCAATAACTTTGACTTCTTCCGGCGTATTTTTTCGCACCAATAATTCAAAGTCGGAAGTAATTGATTCGAGCAACGGAGCCAATGTCCGTAAATTGTGGGGCATTCGGCGTTGGATTTGTTCTTTCGAGAGTTTTTCGGTCAACGACATTTTGATTGTCCGTTCAAACGCCAATTGTCCGTGAAACACTTTTGTTAATGTACTAAAAGCGTTTTGAAGCCCAAAGGGTGAACCGAGAACACAACGGCGGAATGTGCGGCGGCTTTTTTCAATCCGTTTCGATAAAACCACTTCCTCTTCTTTGGTGAGAAGCGGAATATTCGCCATTTGGGAAAGATACATCCGAATCGGATCACTGTTCCAACGTTCCGGTTCGGGAGCAGGCATGGTAAACGCCGGTTCTTCGTCAATTTCTTTTTCGGATTGCAATACGGAAGCTGTTGTTACATTTAATTTATCGGTTCCGCGTTCGATATTAAATTCTTCCTCTTCTTCCTCATCGTCGTTTGGTTCCATACAGAGTTGGCTTGACGATAATTCGGTAAAGAAATCATCTTCATCGGAAATTCTGTTACGATCCGTTTCAAGACTGCCGAATAATTCCGCAGCCCGCAACATCTCGTTCATCTCCTCTTCGTTTAAGTGGTGAACGACTTCCTCGTAATTCAAACGATTGGTCGTTTTATTATTCGCAACATTTTCACATTCAAGAACTGTCATCCGTGACATGAAATTCTCCTAATCTAAAGTTAATGACCGGTTCGATCCGTCGAACCGATGCCGGGAAACATCATGAAACCAAAATAGGTTTCAATTTTCTGTTGTATCAATAATTGATTAAAATTCAACAATTCCGAAGTCCTACGGACTTAATAATCATGAACCAATACATTATCTTCACTTTGATTCCTCGTGAACGGTTACAAAATATTTTCCGCTATTCTTCAATATAATTTGTTTTAAAAATATCATTGTTACTGAAATCGAAAGTTGACCGAAGAACAAAACTTGTTCCCATCAAGATAGCGGAAAAAATCAAAAAGATCACAAAAGGTTTCCAAAAAGGCGGTTTCTTTTTCAGTTTGGGAAGCAATATTTCTGTTTCAAAGCGGAGACGATCTTCTTCTGATCGAAATGCCGATTTTGGAATCGGTACAAAACGAAAAGGGTTTATGTATAACAAATAATAATCCTTCCAAACACGGGCAAACGGAAAAAGGCTTAATGATCCGCTTCCTTCCGACTCGTCCTTTGTTGTCACATAATATTTCTGATCATCAAACGATAGTTTTCGTTTTTGAAATATATTGGTAAAATTTTTTGTAAAAGCATTATATTGAGCCATAGTGTAATTCAGTATGAATAAAGCAATACCAAGACTTACTATTTTAATAAGATATATAATCCATTCATTTCCATTCCATGTAAGAGCCAAGTCCTCATTATTATTCAGGAAAAAGAAACGTAAAATAATCCGCCGTTCATTTTCATTCCCCGTAAGAGCCGAAAAGAGTAAAATTACACTTGTATAACACCATATCCAAACATTAGTAATACCATTTCGCCAAAAGTAAAGGCAAATTCGTAAACAATCTTTTGCCGAAAATTCAAATTCGTTTAATTCTATCATTGGTCTTTTCCTGTTAGATTTGAAATTATGTAATATTTCAGCGGAATTTTCGTTAAAAGTAATCCACACAAGGTAGGCAACCTTTCGCTGAAAGGTTGCGTCGGCGTACTCGCCGACAGTGAATCAGATTCACGACGGCAATTTTGTATTGCCAACTGGAATTAGGGGCAAGTCGGCTAACGCCGACGCGATGTTTCAGCGAAACATCGCCCACCTTTTGAATTTTACCCATAAAGTCAATCATTTACAAAAATTCCCTGAATAATTACAAAAATACATTAATTTGTTATTCAAATTTTTTGCGTTTTTCTTCTTGTTGTTTTCGTAACATTTCCTGCATTTGGAGCAATTTATTGACTCGTTCTGTCTTTGTCAGGTTGTTGTCGCGAAGAGTTCCGATGTCGGCGATTTTTGTACGTTCCGAATCTCTCCGATTAAAACCGTCAATAATTTCCTGAATCAGTTTCGCCCGCAATTCCTTATCCAATTGTGGTTCTTCGGTCTCATCGCGTAACGTTTTTCCAAGTTCCTCCAATTCATCGTGATAAGCCGGTTGTTCGGAATCATTATCGTTACCGTCGAAAAATTTTTCCCGTCCCGATTCGTCGAGTTCTACGAGAAAACTTTTGATTTTAGGATCATCGAAGGAAACAATCAAACGGCTGAAAGTTGCCGGTCTGTTCTGTTCGATCAATTTGTTACATTTTTCATAAATGATCCGCGTAAGCGGTGATCGGCAACGTTCCGGCGGAACTCTTTCCCAAAATTCGTAAATTGCCGTCGGGTCGGTAATCCAAAGTTCCAGCATATCCCGTTCCAGCGCGTCCGGCAACAATGTTTTATCGTTCCACAATTCGTTTGTGTTTTCGGTGCTTTCCGTATTTTCCGCAACATTTTCTTCCTGATTGCCGGTACGTTTAATTTCGGTTTCGGTTTTGCGTTGTTTTTCTTTCAATCTCCGTCTGATTTCGGCTTCCGGCATCAAAAAACGCACGGACAAATTTTGTATCGTTTTCTCAATCCGAAACCGTACCGGATTATCCGGCGTGGTTCCTTTGATTGGAGCGAAGGCGACAATTTCAAGAATTGCGTCCAACGCCTTACTCGACCCGATAATATCGTTCTTCAAATCGACACCGCGTGTTTTTGCACGAAAAATATGTTCCAGTGCATCTACCGTTTCTGTTTTCAGTAACAATTCCAATGCTTCCGTGCCGTGTTGTTCCAAAAATTCGCAGGGATCAAGTCCTTCCGGTAAGGTCAGCACCGCCATATCGGCACCTTCCGCAATAAAATCTTTAAGTACCTGATCACTTTCGGCTTTCATTTGACCGGCTTTATCGCCGTCGAGCATCAAAATAATTTTATCGGCGGCTAATCGCGACAATAATCGTATGTGTGCCGGACCCAACGCGGTTCCGAGTACCGCCACCGCGTCGCTAAACCCGAATTGATGAGCGACAATACAATCCGTGTATCCCTCCATAATCAACGCTCGCCGTGTCTCTTTAATTTTGTGACGGGCAAGGTCAAGTCCGTAAAGGACTTTATGTTTTGAAAATAATGTTGTTTCTGACGAATTAAGGTATTTTCTATCTTTATGCCACGAATCATGACTGAGCGGTGAATTAGGAATCAACCGTCCGCCGAAGGCGACTGTTCGTCCGTTTTCGTCACGAATAGGAAAAATCAATCTGCCGCGAAAAAAATCTTCGCTCTTTTTTTTCAGGTTGCCGATAATTTCCAAAATTTGCAAACGTTCGGATTTTCGTTTTACTTTTTTGACAAGCCATTCGTGTTCCATGGGAGCGTATCCGAGTTGGAATTTTTTAACGGCGTTGTCGTCGATTCCGCGTTCTGTCAAATATTTTCGTGCAATTTCCGCTTCGTCCAGATAAAGTAAGGCTTCGTGATAATTTTTCGCAATCCAGTCCGCTGCCTGAAACAATTGTTTACGAGTTATTTCTGTTTCCGGCGACGCTGCGGTTGCATATTCTTCATTCTCTGCTGTTTGTTGTCTGTTGCCAGGATTCCGTTCATTAATAACGGCTTTGTGTTTTTTCGGCAATGTAATACCGGTTTTGTCGGCGAGGATTTCGAGTGCTTCCCTGAAACCGACATTTTCGATTTTCATTACAAACGAAAAAACATCACCGCCAATATCGCAGACCCAACATTTGAAAGTTTGACGTACAGGATTAACTTGGAGGCTTGGTTTTGAATCGTCGTGCCATGGACAACGACCAACATAATTCCGACCGGATCGGCGTAACGGAATGTACTGCGACACCAGATCGACAATGTCGATTGCCTCACGAATCCGTTCCTTCACATGATCATCGGAAGAAATAGACACGTTTTTGGCTCCTAAGACAGAACTCCTTTTCTTCTTGTCTTGAAAACAGCCGCCTTTTGGGATTTCGGCGTCTGTTATTGTAATGGTAACTCTTTTACCATGTTTTTAATGTGGATAGTTAAAATGAACACGCTGCCGGAAATCGTTATTCTGATGATTCATCAACAACGATTTTCCTAACAGTGCGGAGAAGTATAGAGTATTTTTCCAAACCGGTCAAGACGAATTTTTTAAAGATTTTTTTCAGAAGTGTTAAAATTTTTAATTATTCGCAATTTCAGCGGAATTTTCATTAACTGGCTTTATGGATAAAATTCAAGAGATAGTCAATCATAAAGTGGGCAACCTTTTGCTATTTGTTAAAAGGTCGCGTCGGCGATAGCCGACAGTGAATCAGATTAATGACGGCAAAATTATGACTCAACCGGCGCGACCCTTCAGCGAAGGGATCGCCCACCATTTTTTGCCGACAGTGAATTAGATTAATGACGGCAAAATTATGACTCAACCGCCCAGCGGGCTTTTTGATAAATAGCCCACCTCTTTTCGCTCTTTTCGCGTTAAGACGTGGTTATTCCTTTTCTTCCGGCAAGATTTCGCGGAATGGTTTTTTTTGCTTGTAAGATTCGAGTTCTTTTCGGAGGTCATCAATACGTTCACTGACGTTTTCATCGTCTTTGGCGTATTCGATACTTTTTTGCGACCACTCGATTGCTTTTTCAAAGTTACCGATTTCCGCGTAAGCGGCTGCCAGTGTACTGAGAATGTACGCTTTT
>JAISBG010000136.1 GCA_031266315.1 Planctomycetaceae bacterium
ACCGATTTCAATGTGCCGTTTGACAACAACCAAGCGGAAAGAGATATTCGCAACGTCAAAGGAAAAATGAAAGTTTCAGGCGGTTTCCGAACAAAAAAAGGTGCTCAAACCTACGCAAGAATCGCCTCCATAATAAACTCCGCAAGAAAACAAACAAAAAATATTACGAATATCATAAAAAATATCTTCAAAAAACAAAATTTGTCCAAAGTAGCTACTGAATAGTAGCCATTTCTGATTCTACCGGATTAAGTGTCCAAGCATTGGCAAGTTCGTTTTAAACGCGCAACACACGAAAAATCGTGAAAGAGGTGGGCGATCCCTTCGCTATTTGCTAAAAAGGTTGTGCCGGTTGACTCGGCATTGACTCCCAAACGGAAAGCAACTCCATTTGCCATCGTTAATCCGGTTCAATGTCGGCTAACGCCGACGCGGTCTTTTGCCCTTTTTATGATTGCTTACCCAATTTAACACGTCAATTCCTACCAATCAGTGAATACGAGAGATGTTTTTTGCCTTCCTTTTATTTTTCCTAACTGTCTTGTATTTTTTGTCCGACATTTTATATTGATACGAGTTTAATGATAAAACCAATTTTATGGATAATTTATAGTATGACGATTCTTGACGTGGTAGGTAAAACGCCGTTGCTTCCGTTGTTTGAAGATCGTGTTGGCGGAGCACGAATTTTTGCTAAGGCGGAATTTTTGAATCCAAGCGGTTCGGTGAAAGACCGTGCCGCCAAAGCAATGATTCTTGATGGAATTAAAACCGGCAGGCTAACAAAGGATAAAACAATTCTTGACGCAACCAGCGGTAATACCGGCGTGGCTTTGGCAATGTTCGGAACAGTTCTTGGTTATCGGGTTAAACTGTGTCTTCCTTCCAATGCCAACAAAGAACGTAAACGTGTATTGAAAGCCTACCGTGCAGAAATTATTGCAACGAATCCGCTTGAGAGTTCCGACGGTGCATTGCTCAAAGCCCGGCAACTGGCAATCGAAAATCCAGAAACTTATTTTTACACCGACCAATATAACAATCCCGAAAATTGGAAAGCACATTACAACGGAACCGCTCTTGAAATTTGGGAACAGACAGAACATAAATTAACACATTTTGTTGCCGGAATGGGTACCTCAGGAACATTTATCGGAACAGCACGGCGGTTGAAGGAGTTAAATCCGGCAATCAAAACCACTCCCATGCAACCCGCTTCGCCATTGCACGGATTGGAAGGCATGAGACATACGGAAACAACAATCAAAGCCGGATTTTACGATACGTCGTTATTTGACGGACAAATTGATGTTACAACCGAAGATGCCCGCGCGATGACACGGGAACTCGCCGGAAAATACGGATTGTTCGTGGGAATCAGTTCCGGCGCGAATGTTTTAGCGGCAACAAAACTGGCGGAAACACTTTCCTCCGAGTCAATTATTATTACGATTCTCTGCGACAGCGGCTTCCGGTATTTGAGCGACGAACTTTGGGATTGAACCGAAAATCGAAACAATTTATTAAAAAAATTTACTCCAGTTACACACCGTCGGTAAAAAGTAAGCCGTTTAGGATGAAAGTTAAGGTGAAGAGTTTATTCATGATTTTTAGTCCGTAGGACTTTAACGTGGATAACCCCGTGCAAACGAAGTGCAGCACGGGGTTGTCATACGCCGCCTCCAACTGAACTGCGTAGCAGTTCAACACGGTCACGACAGGAATAACTTTTTTCTGTTGAACTACTACGCAGTTCCGGTTGTGGTGGTTGCCTAACCCCGTGCTGCGTTGCACTTGCACGGGGTTATCCATGTTAAAGTCCTACGGACTTAGGAATCAAATATTTTCATCTTTATTTTTTAACTACGGTGCGTAACATGAGTGATTTATTAAAAAAAATTTTACGCTGACCTTTCCTTTTCCGACTGCAATGATTATTATTACAGAAATTCAACGGCTTGAAATGAATCGCCATGCCGAATCGGAATATCCAAACGAATGTTGCGGAGCCGTTTTGGGCCGATTTGAAAACGGCAAAAAAATAACACACACTATTTTACCGATTTCAAACATGCGTGAACCGGAAGCAAAACATAATCGTTTTCTGATACGACCGGAAGAGTTTTTACATTGCGAAAAAACGGCACGAAAATCGGGATTGGATATGATCGGATTTTACCATTCCCACCCCGACCATCCGGCGGAACCATCGCAATACGATTTGGAACATGCGTTGCCGGTGTATTCGTACATTATCATTGCTGTTGCCAAAGGAAACGCCGGCGAGATGACCAGTTGGGAATTACAAAACGACCGAACTCAATTCAATAAAGAATTAATTACGGAAAACGAATGAAATGGAATTGCCCCGCAAATTCCAAACTATCAAAAATATTCACTATTAATTATCAACTATTAACTACTAAAAACCATGTCTGTAACAATTCAACTTCCGACGGCATTGCGTACCTTTACTGATGGTCTTTCCGAAGTCGTTGTCGAAGCGGCAACTATTGACGAAGCACTCCGACAACTCACAAAAAATTATGCCGACTTAAAACGGCATCTTTTTGACGACGAAGAAAAATTACGGAGTTTTGTCAATGTTTATTTGAACGATGAAGATATTCGTTCATTAAACGGTACCGCTTCTGATGTTAAATCCGGCGATACGATTATGCTCATTCCGGCGATTGCCGGAGGCGTGCAACATAAAATCCGTCATAAAAATTTCCGTTACTAAAAAAAATACTGCCCGTGTTTTTGGTACAAAATACAAGATGTTCCAATACGCTGTTCTTCAAAAGTACATTGAACCACAATCCGAAAAAATACATTCGGCGTTTGAACGGTACGCTCGTTTCTTTCACAATTCCGAGCGGCAAGCCAAACTTCGGCAATGTAAAGAGGAACAATTTCAAGAAGGTTTTTTGCGGGAACTGTTTGTCAACGTTCTGGAATATAAACTCTTTCCCGATCAGGAGTATAATCTTGTTACCGAAAAAAAGAACGTAACCAATTCTAAAAAAGCGGATGCTGCTATTCTGATTGACGGGGAAGTTCGTGCCGTTATTGAATTGAAAGATACACGGACAACCGATTTAGGACGAGCGGAATCACAGGCGTTCGATTATAAATTTCATCACAAAAACGCGATCTATGTTGTCGTTTCTAATTTTGAAAAGTTACGGTTTTATATTGACAATGCGGTGGAACATATTGAGTGGAATCTTTTTACGCTCACAAAAGAACAATTTTCGGAACTTTGGCTTTGTCTTGCGTACGAAAATATTGAAGACGATCTGCCGAAAAAACTT
This sequence comes from Planctomycetaceae bacterium, assembly GCA_031266315.1. Taxonomy (GTDB): domain Bacteria; phylum Planctomycetota; class Planctomycetia; order Pirellulales; family Thermoguttaceae; genus WRKP01. The sequence continues at coordinate 3,318 of JAISBG010000136.1, forward strand.
AAAGCAGAATCACTCGGCAACGAAGATAAAATCAGCAAAGAATATTATGCGCTTTATAAACAATTCAAAGATGCGCTCTTTGATGATTTGGTAACAAATAATCCGGGTATTGATCAATTGTCTCTGTTCCTTTATGCACAAAAAATACTGGACAGATTCGTTTTTATTTTAATGGCGGAAGATCGGGGACTTCTGGAAGCCAATTTAGTAAAAAATATTCTTACGGAATGGCAATATTTTATTGATCTGGATGAAGATCGGCGGTTGTACGATTATTGGAAAAAATATTTTGCTTATATTGATACAGGATCAAAATCGAAGAAACATAAAATTTTCGGTTACAACGGCGGATTGTTCACACCTGACCCTGAACTTGACCGTTTAATCATCAGCGACTCCGTTTTGCTCCATTGTTTGCGGTATCTGAGCGATTATACTTATCGTGACGAAATAGATGTCAATGTTCTCGGTCATATTTTTGAACATTCTTTGGCGGAAATCGAAAAGAAAAAAAATGAACTGGCGGGAATCAACCGCATTGAATTACCGCAGGAAAACAAACGTAAAAAAGAAGGAATCTTTTACACACCGACCTATATTACAGCGTATATTGTTGAAAACACACTGGGGAAAATATGCAACGAAAAGAAAGCCGAACTCGGTCTTGATCAGCCTCTTAATCCGAACGATATTGCGGTTGATGTGGCGGAACGTTCACCGCTCGGTTTGGTCAAAGGAAAGAAAAAAGATAAAAATAAACCCAAAAATCCGTGGCTCGAAAAATTGAGTGAATATCGTAACTGGATTTTGTCATTAACGATTTGCGATCCGGCGTGCGGTAGCGGCGCGTTTCTCAATGCGGCGTATGATTTTTTGTTGCGTGAACATCATGTTATTGACGAAATGGAATCGAAGATTCAGGGACTTCCTCTTGACCCGTTTGATGTGGAACACGATATTCTGACAAAAAATCTTTACGGTACGGATATTAATGAGGAAAGTGTTGAAATTACGAAATTGGCGTTATGGCTTCACACGGCAAAACCGTTTCATCGGCTTAGTTTTCTAGACCAAAATATCCAATGCGGGAACTCGTTAATTTCCGACTCGAAAATTGACTCCAAAAAAGCCTTCGATTGGCATAAAAAATTTCCACACGTTTTTGAAAAGGGCGGTTTTGATCTCGTAATCGGCAATCCGCCGTATGTTCGTTTTGAACATATTCCCGAAGTTTCGGAAACACTTGAAAAACTGAATTACCGGACTTACCACAAACGCGGTGATCTGCATTGTGTTTTTGTCGAGCGGGGTTTTCAACTTCTGAAACCGTCGGGATTCATTTCGTACATTATGCCGAACAAATGGATGCAGACAAATTACGGAAAATCGCTTCGCAGTTTTTTGTTGGAGGTTGAATTGGTCAAAATAGTGGACATCGGCGAAAACAAAGTTTTTGAAGATGCCGGAATCACTGTCTGTATTTTCGTTGCGAAAAATTCGTCGCCGCAAAAAGAGTTTATTGCAACCGAACTGCGACCAAACATTAATTTTGATAAATTTTCGGAATGTGTCCGGCAGTGTGAAGAAATTTTTCAGACCGGTCAATTCAGTAACAACGTATGGGTTATTTCGCCGCAATGGGAAAAACGGATTCAGGAACGTTTGCAGGCAAAATATAAAACACTGAATGATTTCGTCGGAGGACAAGCATTTTACGGAATCAAAACAGGTCTTACCGAAGCGTTTTTGATTGATAATGCTACAAAAAATAAAATCGTTCACGATGATCCAAAAGCGGAAAAACGAATTAGATTATTTTTGCGCGGCAGAGATATAAAACGTTATGATAATATAGATGTGTGCCGTTATCTGATTTTTTTTGAAAAGGGAATAACCGTACAAAATAATAAAAATTGCAACGAAATAACCGGTTGGAAATGGTTGTCCCAAACTTATCCGTCGATAGCGAAATGGCTTGAACCTTATAGAGAAAAAAGCAAACGGCGAACGGATTATGGTGATTTTTGGTGGGAATTGCGGGCTTGTGATTATTATGATCAGTTTTCCCAACCAAAAATTATGTATCAAAGTTTTCAACGAAAACCTTGTTTCGTTTATGATGAAACCGGAATATTGTGCAATAATTCAATGTGGATTATTCCGGCAAAAAATAAAGCGTTGCTTGCGGTTCTCAATTCAAAACTTGGTTGGCGTCTTATGACGATGTATTGTTCGAATTTAGAAGGAATGTATCAATTAATCTGGGATTATTTCGGACGAATTCCGATTCCGCCAAAACTTCCTGCCGGATTGTCAACACTTGCCGACAAAATGCTTTCGCTTCATACTGATATTCATACACAGAGACAAGAATTTTTGCGGCGATTAACGGATAATTTCGATAACATTAAACTTACCGGAACATTAGAATATTTTGACTGTTTGACATTCAAAGAATTTTTAGAAGAATTATCAAAACAAAAAATACATCTTCGTCCTGAATTTCAGGTTGAATGGGAGAAATTTTTCCGCAACTATCAGACACGATGCCGTAATCTGATACAAAAAATTACCGAAACCGATCAGGAAATTGATCAATCCGTGTACGAATTGTACGGATTAACGGACGAGGAAATTAATATTGTTGAATATTATTGAAACGTAATATTAGACAAGATCGTTTTTTATGTTTCAGATTTTTTTTTTGAAAAGAAGAAAATAAGATGCAAGAACTTAGTTTAGAGGAACTTACTCGTTACAGTCGGCATTTGATATTGCCGGAAGTCGGGCTTGAAGGGCAATTACGGATCAAAAATGGTCGTGTTCTGTTGATTGGAACGGGCGGACTTGGTTCACCGGTGGCGTTGTATCTTGCTGCTGCCGGTGTGGGAACGCTCGGAATTGTGGACTTTGACGTGGTTGATGAAACAAATCTTCAACGTCAAATCATTCACGGAACACACGATTTATTGCGACCGAAAATTGCATCGGCGCGTGATCGGATTGAAGAAATCAATCCTTATGTTAAGGTTATGCCGTTTGAAACACGTCTTGATTCGGGCAATGCGTTGAAAATATTCAAAAATTTTGATGTTGTGATTGACGGGACGGATAATTACGCAACACGGTATTTGGTGAATGATGCTTGTGTTTTGTTGAACAAGCCGAATGTTTACGGTTCGATTTTTCGTTTCGAAGGTCAGGCGAGTGTGTTTCATTCCAACGGCGGACCGTGTTATCGTTGCCTTTATCCTGCACCGCCGCCGCCGGGTTTGGTTCCGTCGTGTTCCGAAGGCGGTGTTCTTGGTGTTTTGCCGGGAATTATTGGATGTATTCAGGCAAATGAAACAATTAAACTTTTGCTTGGTGACGGTGAAACATTATCAGGACGGCTTCTTTTGTTTGATGCGTGGAAAATGAAATTCCGCGAATTGAAGTTACGAAAAGACCCGCGTTGTCCGATTTGCGGAGAGAAGCCGTCGATTACGGAACTGATTGATTACGAGGAATTTTGCGGTCTCAAAAAACACGAACATGAAGAACCGATTGAATCAATTTCCGCCCTTGATTTGAAAGCAATTCTTGATCACGAACCGGAAAGTGTTCAAATTATTGATATTCGTGAACCGCATGAAATTGCAATGGGAATGTTACCGCGATCACGTGCGATTCCATTTGGTCAAGTGATACGGCGTAAAGATGAGTTGAATCCGCAATTATTGAACGTTTTTATTTGCAAAATTGGTGTTCGCAGTGCGATGGCGATTCGCGCGCTCAAAGAGTCCGGTTTTCAGGGGCGTCTTGCCAACCTGAAAGACGGAACCAATGCCTGGGCGCAAGAAGTAGATCATTCTGTCGTGCCTTATTAAAAATAATTGCAACTTTTATAAACGTAACAAGTCGAAAAAATTTTTTTTCATTAAAAGTAGGCAATTATAAAGTAAGCAACCGCAAGGTGAGCGACCTTTTGCTATTTGCTAAAAGGTTGCGTCGGCAATAGCCGACTTGTACCCTATTCCGGCTGGCAATTTGACTCCAAAACGGAAAGTAACACAAATTGCCGTTGTTAATCTGATTCACAGTCGGCTAACGCCGACGCGACCTTTTAGCAAAAGGTCGCCCACCCAATCTGATGTTTTTTTCTGCTTCAATATTTTTTCTAACCGGAAAGAGCGGTTGTTTTAGAAACGGTTACGTTTTGTAGTCGTTCACGGATAGTTGTCGTTATTCTTGTTTGGGCGTTTCGGTTTTCATAATCAGCAACGCCTCTTCTTTTCGTAACCGGTCTAACGGGTCGGCAGTGTTTGTTGATTCCGTAACTTCATCGCGAAACGGAATAAGATAAAGTCCGTAATCAAAACGGAGTTGTTCGTTTTTGACAATTTTTTCACGCGCTAAAGGAATTTTGTTCAGAATATCAGTAATCTCTTTATTTCTGTTTTCCAGTTTCGTTATTTCTGCTTGCAATTCATTCCGTTTTCGCCGTTGTTCCAAAGTAACCGCTGATCCGGCAACCAGAATTTCCTTTTTAATTGTATCCAATTCTTTTTTCATTGTTTCAACGGTTGCGTTGCCGGTTTCCTGTTCTTGTTTTAATAAATCGGTCTGATGTCCCGAACGGTCATGCCAAACAACTCGTTCAAGTTCCGCAGCTCCTTCAAAAGAAATCGTAACCGGTAAATAGGTATCGCTTCCGGCAGCAACCGTTTTCTTGGATTCAACTTCTGTTTCAAATTCAACGAAAAACTCCGACGACAAATTCGGCTCTTTCACATTGACACTTTTAATTCCTTCGCTTTGAAGTGTTTCGGGATTATCCGGTCTTATCGTAACATCAAGCCGGAATGCAAACGGAATTTTAGTTGTTCCCAAAAACGACCGCCAAGGTTCCGCCGCCAACGGTGTTGCAACAGAATATTCCGCCTGCTTCGACTCCGCAAAATGTTCCATCAGGAAAAGCGGTTCTTGAATTTTCGGATCAAAAAGCGGAATACTTTGAATTTTTGTTTTATCGTGATTGCCTTCGGTGAAAACGCGGAGAAAACCAAACGAAGCCGCGAGCGTATCATAAAGATGTTGCGTTTCCATTCCTTCAATCCGCCAATCCACCGAAAGTCCTTGCTCTGTCAGTTTCAAATCGAACATCGGTGTTTCTCGAAGCGTGTCCGTATCAACCGCTAACACCGACCATTCAAACCGATCCGTAACAGGAACCTGCCATTCCGTAACAGACGAATCCGACGCTTCGGAATTTTCGGACGTTTTCTCGTCTTCAGGAGTCAATGATTCTTTTTCATTGCCGGAAATTTTATTTTCGGTTTTTTTGTTATTTGAATTGTCTCCAACTTCTTTTTCGTCAATATCACGGAAAAAAGTACGTTTTCGGGTTTCCACTCGAACATTCGGAATATCCAATAACGGTACATATTGCAATTCAAGAGCCAAACCGAAGGGATGTAAATCAATCAGTTCGGCAAACGTTTTCAACTCCGGCGGATTCACATGATCCTCCTGAAATTGCGGAACAGACATTGCTAACGGAGTTGAAAAAGTGTGTTCGGATAAATATTCGTTCAAATTTGTTTGAATCTGCTTTTTCTGTTCCACAATTTCAGACCGAATTGTGTTTGTCCGATCTTGAAGTTGTTTTTGCCGGATTCGTAAGGCGTTAATTTGATTCTGTTCCTGTTGTTTTTGTTGTTCTTCTTTTTGTTTGATTTTCTTTTCTTCTTCTAATGTTACGGTATCCTTTTTATTTTGCGGAGCGTTTTCTTCTTCTTTCGTTTTTGCTTTCTTCGGTTGAACGGAAGAACCGGCAACCGTTTTAGGATTGGTTTTATCGTTTTCTTGAAACAAACGAATCAAGCCTAAATTAGTAACCTGATCAAGTACAAGAATTAAAAGAGCAAGAAGTATCAAAAATGTCGCACCGTACAAAAGATAAAACTGTCCGCGCGACTTCATATTAAGAATCGAACTAAACAGATTTTGTTGTATCGGTACTTTGGTTTGAATCCGAAGCGTTTCACTAATAATAATGGGCGGTTTATTTATTGTTGCGGGATAATCGGAATTGGTTTTCGGCGGCGCGTCAAATTCGGGCGGTTTCGGCGATATTGGCGGATTGAGCGGCGGGTCAGCCGGTTGAAACAAATTTTCAACGGGAACAGAAGATTCCTCGTCAAACGATTTTTCAGAGTGAAAGAGATTTTCCGGAATTTCATTTTTTGGTAAGGTCGCTTCCGATCCGGTTCTGGCAAACTCAACATATTTTCCAGCCGGAATTATTCCCAACGGTTTCGTCAGGTCGAGAATCAAATGATCGTTGTTTTTCAGGAGTTGTTCCGCAATCGGCGAACCGGCAAGAACGGCTTTCCATTGACACGCGGTATGTTCCGGCAAATCCTTGAAATAATAAGTGGAAAACGTCCCTTTCCATTGTAATTCCGCCGGTAAAATCGAAATTGCCTCAAAGAAAAGCGGTAAAATATTCATACCGGGTTGAAACACGAGAACCGCTTGCTGACCTGTTTGAACGGTTTCCGCAAGAATCCCAGCCCAACCGGAATCACCCGTCAATTCCTGCCAAAACGGACAAAACGGCTGATTGGGATTCTGTAATGTGTTGTTTTCATAAATCCGGTACATTTCCTGATCTTCGTTATCCGGTACAAACAATATCATTTTACGCGGGTCAGTCCAACGGCGTTCTTCGGCGATTCGTTGACTTCGTGCCAAGTTGGACGGCAACGTTAAGGTTGGAATAATTCGACCGTTGGCGAAACGAACCGAAGGAGTTTGCCAGTCCGTAAGGTGAAATCCCGGTAACGACAAAAGCCAAGCGGGACCTTCCTGAACAAGTTCGTTTTGGGTCAACGCGATATGATGTGCTAATTGATTGGGTTGAAAACGGTAATCCGTTCCGGCATCGGCAACCCGCGATAAAGTATGCCAGATTGTGTTGTGACCCGGAAAAATCAAATGAGAATAAGCAACAGGATAAAGTCGGGATTCTTCTGAAGTAAGATGTTGGTATTCACTCAACGCTACAAGCCGTTTGGCAAGATAACGAGGAATTTGCCGATCTTCCGCAACAATACAGTAACCGGAAGTATCCGGTTCCAATCCCTGAGAAACAGAGGTCAAAATCAATTCATGCGTCATGGAAGCGAAAAACAAAATCTTGACCGCTCGGACATTCGGAATGACGAAACGGCTAAAACAGAAACAAATTAACTCGCGCACGTTAAAAGTATATACAAATTAACCCAAAAACGCAAGCCAAAATATTTTATTTTACGATTATGAAGATTGAA
>JAISBG010000160.1 GCA_031266315.1 Planctomycetaceae bacterium
GGAATATTATAAAGGTATCATTATGAAAGTCAGAGCAAGTGTTCGTCGAATTTGTGAAAATTGTAAAGTGGTAAAACGTCGGGGACGGGTTTATATTATCTGCGTTAATCCCCGCCACAAACAACGTCAGGGTTAATTTGTTTTTTACAAACATTTACATATAATTTTGGGGAGATCATTCAATGCCGCGTCTTTTGGGTGTGGATATTCCGAGTAATCGACATATTGTTATTTCGTTGACTTATCTTTATGGCGTAGGTCCGGCAACAGCACGGGAACTGTGCCGGAAAGCAGGAGTTACGCCGACATTGCGGGCTAAAGATTTAGGTGAAAATGACCTTGCCAAATTAGCCTCGTTACTTGATAACGATTATACCGTCGAAGGACAATTACGCCGTCAGGTTAATCAGAATATCACCCGTCTCCGTGAAATCGGTTGTTATCGTGGGATTCGTCATCGTAAAGGTTTGCCGGTTCGCGGTCAACGTACCCGAACAAACGCCCGAACACGTAAAGGTCCTAAGAAAACAGTTGCCGGAAAAAAGGGAGTCAAGGATTTGCGGTAATTGTCGAATGGTTGTCAACAAGTTTTACTGCCTGTTGACAACTGGAGAAATTATTTAATTTAAGGAATCACTAAAACAGTTAACAGAAACTCAGCAATTAAAATGGCAAAAGTAGTTAAGAAACGAAAAGTCAAAAGAATCGTTGCGGCAGGAATTGCCCACATTAAAGCGACTTTTAATAATACTACCGTAACAATTACCGATTCCAAAGGAGATGCCCTTTGTTGGTCAACAGCCGGTACCTGTAACTTTAAAGGAAGCCGGAAAAGTACACCGTTTGCCGGTCAAATGGCAGCACAGCAAGCGGCAGAAAAGGCAATGAAATTTGGGATGAAAGAAATTGAAGTTAAAGTCAATGGACCGGGAAGTGGTCGTGAAAGTGCTATTACGGCTTTGCAACAGGCAGGTTTGACGGTTAAATCCATTGAAGACGTTACACCGTTGCCGCATAATGGTTGCCGTCCCAAAAAACGGCGGCGCGTTTAATTTTGTTTCTGTTCAGAATATTAATTTTTAAGAGTATCAATATTTTACTTAGTTTGTTTCAATAGAAATCAATTTTATGGCACGTAATACTGAAGCAGTTTGCCGAAAATGCCGGCGCGAAGGTTTCAAACTTAATTTGAAAGGAAGTCGTTGCGATACCGATAAATGCGCGTTCAACCGGCGTTCCAATGCGCCCGGAATGCACGGAGCGCGGAAAGGAAAGTTGACGGACTACGGCGTTCATCTTCGTGAAAAGCAAAAGGTAAAGAATTATTACGGTGTCCTTGAAAAGCAATTCCGTAAATATTTCGGAATGGCTGAACGGATGAAAGGGAATACGGGAAAAGTTTTGATGGGACTTCTCGAACGCCGTTTGGATAATATTGTTTATCGGCTTGGTTTCGGAGCGTCTCGTTCTCAAGCGCGTCAATGGGTTTCGCATGGTCATATTCAAGTGAATGGTCGGCGGGTTGATATCCCAAGTTATTTAGTGCGCATGGGAGATGTGATTACAATACGTAATCGTCCTAAAAGTGCAAAAGCGATTAAAACGGTCATTGAAGAGGGTTTACGTGACGTTCCTGAATTTCTTTATCGGGACAACGCCGATATTCCTAAAGGAGTTGTAATGCGACTTCCTACGTCAGAAGATGTTACGTTACCGGTAGATTCGGCTTTGATCGTCGAACTTTGTTCCAAATAATCAGTAAATCATTGTTTACTGATTTCCCCCAGTTATAGATTATTTCAGCGTATTTTTCGGAGGTTTCTCTATGCGTATTCGATGGCGAGGTTTGGAACTCCCCAGCAAAGTAACATGTGATCCAGACTCCTTGACGGAGACTTATGGAAAATTTGTTGCTGAACCGTTTGAACGCGGTTTTGGTCACACGGTTGGCAATAGTTTGCGCCGTGTTTTACTTTCCAGCCTCGAAGGAAGTGCCGTAACACGAATCAAAATTAAAAACGCCCTTCACGAATTTATGTCGCTGAAAGGTGTTTATGAAGATGTTACGGAAATCGTTTTGAATGTCAAAGCACTTGTTGTTAAATCTTACGATGACAAGCCGAAAGTCCTTCGGATTTCCAAAAAAACAAAAGGACCTGTTACCAGTGATGATATTCAAAGGGACGACACGGTTGATGTCATCAGCAGAGGTCATCATATTGCCACGCTTACCGATGATGTTCCGTTTGAAATGGAAATGGTTGTCGAAAACAGTCGCGGCTATGTTCCGGCTACTGAACAATTGGCTCATAGCAGGGATAAAGGAGACGATATTGGTTTTATTCCGCTTGATGCGGCATTCAGTCCAGTTGTCCGAGTCCAATACAATGTTGAAGAAACCCGTGTCGGTCAGAAAACAAATTATGACCGATTGACGATGCAAATTTGGACTGACGGCTCAATTAGTCCTGAACTTGCACTCGTTGAAGGAGCCAAAATTTTCCGAAAACATTTGAACCCGTTCTTACAATATGATCGGCTCGAAATGGGAGTTTTTGCCAAAGTGAAAACGATTGGATCAATGGGCATTGATCCGGGTTTGGAAGAAAAATTGAAAATGCCGCTTTCCCAATTGGAACTTTCTGTTCGGGCAATGAATTGTCTGGAAACGGAAAGGATTAATATTATTCGTGATTTGGTCGTACGGACGGAAGAATCGCTTTTAGACATGCGGAATTTTGGAGAAACCACGTTGACCGAAGTAAAAGAAAAATTACGTAAATTTGATCTCCAACTTGGTATGAGGATTCCTTCGCAAATATTGAATGCGACGGCGCCTCAGGCTACCACTGTTGCCGCTACCGCTTCTCAAACGACAACGGTTACACCTCCTCCTGCCACTTAATTCGTTAATTAAATTATAAACGGTAACGGTTTTAGTGTGTGATATTTCTAAAACCGGTTTCCGATAAACTAATACTGATACAATTGTCAAATCCATAGAAGACGGTGATTTCATGCGACATTTGAATAAAGGACGTAAACTTGGTCGAAACCCGAATCATCAGCGGGCATTGCTCAAAAACTTGATTGTTTCGATCTTGATGACAGAACGCGACGCGACCGGCGAAGAGAACGCTCCGAAAACGCCGGGGCGGATTATTACAACATTGCCGAAAGCAAAAGAAGTTCGTCCGCTTCTCGAAAAATGTATTACGATTGCTAAAAAGGCTCAAGCACATATTAATGAAGCCGCCCGTTTGGAAATTCAGGCAGAACGTGGTTCTGAGGAATGGAAAAAATGGCGCAACAGCGATGTTTGGCAAGACTGGAATAAAACGATCGCTCCTGCATTGGCAGCGCGTCGTCGGGTACTTCAACTTATTGGTAACAAGGAAGCGGTAAAAATTTTGTTTGAAGTGGTTGCACCGCGATATATCAACCGGAATGGCGGTTACACAAGAATTTTGAAATTATTTAAACCGCGACTGGGTGATGCAGGAAAGCAGGCGATTCTTGAATTTGTCGGTAAAAACGACCGTGTTAAGGCCCGATCGCAACGGCCCAAAGTAGAATAGCCGACTCAAATATTCGGCTGAACGTAGGATGGCTACGAAATCAAAACGTCGGTCGTTCGATTATACGGCAGCAATTGCTCAGGTTTGTGAAGATATTTGTTTTCGCGTACCGGCGTTGTGTCATATTGACATGTCGCGAGTTGCTATTAGTTTCGCACAAACGAAACATAGTGCCCCGTTCGGCATTTTTGCGACAACAACGCCATTGCGGTTCAAAAGCGGCGAACTTTTCATGCAAAGTCAGGGGAAATCTTGGACATTGCAGCGTTGTTACAGGGCTGACGGCGTAGAATACCTTTATATTCTTTATTTTTACGTTCCGCGATTTATTGAACTAAAATTGTCTCAAAAACTTGAAACAATTGTTCATGAATTGTATCATATCAATCCCGATTTCAATGGTGATTTACGGCGATTCAAGGGACGTTGTTTTGCGCACGGTTCTTCACAGAAAAAGTATGATCAGACGGTTCGGGATTTTGTGGATCATTGGCTGAAGCAAAATCCGCCGCCCAAAATCTGGAACTTTTTGCAATACAATTATAAAAAACTGCTTGAAGAATTTGGAGGGTTGCACGGAACACGTATTCCGGCACCGAAAATCATTCCGGTCGAAAAGTAAATAAAAGTAAGGCAATCTGAATAGAGCGATTGTTTGATTAGTGAAGCCGCCAATCGTTAAAATTGATTTCGCCATTGAATATACTATTTTGAAAATATTGCGGACGTTCCTCAAGAGAAGACGTTCCGACCCATTTTTTGGCGCAATCCATATCAAGGGAAGGAACTACTGAACGAGTTGCCATCGCTTCCGTAAATTCCGAAGAAGAAAGAATCGGTTCAAAATCAGAACATTTTTCCGCTTCTTTTTTGATTAGCGGCAAAATATTGGGCGGAGTCAATTCAAAACAACGTTTTAACGACTTAACCGCCGAAGCGTACTGTGATGTCATTGATTGAACCCGAGCCAGCCGAAACAGTGATTCAGGAGAATTTAATTTTTCAAGCGGAATCGACCTAACAATTTTTCGGGCATGTTCCTTTTCTCCAGCCTGATAATAAATACGTGCTTTTTCAATTTGCAACGGAGTAATTTGTTCGGGTTGTTTTTGTGAGAGAGTGAAATCCAGTGCTTCCTGATATTGTTCCGCCATTAAAAAAGCGTCAATAACATCAATAGCACGGGAAATAGTTCCGACACGGCGGTGAATTTCCAAAACAAGATCAAGATGTTCTGAAACAACATGATATTTAATGTAATAACGTCGCAAACGTTCTGCTCCGATACTCCATTGAACCGCGTTTTTTTCCGCAGGAAGTTCAAGGCGAAGTTTGATAATTTGCCGAAGAGCGTTAAACTCCCTTTGGAGTTCAATATTATTCGGTTCAACCCGAATGGCTTTTTGAAAAAAAAGAACTGATTCTTCCAATTGACCGGCTTGAATCAGTTGTAATCCGCGATGATAATCTGTTCCTTCATCGCAAACAGAAATATTAACTGTAAAGATACATGCCAGTATCACTAAATAAATTAATGAATAACGAAACATTGTTCGCAACCTGTATCAAAAAACGGATGTGGTTACCGTTTGGTTCGAATTTCAACGTTTCCTACTGTTCAACTCAGGAACAAAATTCAAAAACAAACGGAATAAATATAATCAAATAACATGTTGATGTTGATAAAAATAAAAATTCTGTCGATTTGCGAATTAACGTATCTTAGGGGTATCAATATTCAAAACGAATTACACATGACAATAATTGATGTAAATAAAAATTTTAGTGTTCTGTGAAAAAAACTCCTGCCGTTCAGAGGCAGATTGGTGAAAAGGCAACTTTTTATAGGTAAAATCGTAATTATTCAGTAGAATTTTGGTTAAAAGTTGGTCAACGTTAGGCGGATCATTTTTCGTTGAAAGGTTTATTGCCGACAACAGAAAAGTAATTAACACACGTATAACCGTAATGACCGCTAGAAATTCAACCCGAGTAAAGCCGAATAGCAAAGCACGAACAAAAGAGAAAATGGTAAAAAATTGGTGTTCGGCAAGAGAAAACTCTTTGTTTAAGTTTCCTTTTCTCTGGGTGGGGGGGGGGGGGGG
>JAISBG010000232.1 GCA_031266315.1 Planctomycetaceae bacterium
GGCAACCTTTCGCTGAAAGGTTGTGTCGGCGTTAAGCCGACTGTGAATTAGATTAACAATGGAAATTATGTTGCCTTCCGTTTTGGAGTCAATAATGAGTCAACCGGCGCAACCGCCCAGCGGGCTTTTTGATAAATAGCCCACCTCTTTTCGTGTGTTTCGTGTTTAAAACGAATTTTTCAAGGCTTGGTCTAATATGGTAGAATCAGAAAATTCCACAGAATAATATCTCATTTAAAATTTTGTGATTCTCCGTCTTGAAGGAAAAGAGAATTTGATGTAAATTATGAAAAATTTTGAATTGGTTCTCCCAATTTTGTTTAGACAACTCCTATTGTTATCCTTATGACTATGACTGAAACCACAAAAACATCAATTTTTTTAATTCTTGCCGTCCTTCTTTTTGGAGCGGCAGTGTTGACCCGACCGGTTGTGCATGAAATCAAAATGGAAGAGATGATCGGGAAACCGCTCTTTCCCAAATTCAACGACCCGCTCGCCGTGAAAACGCTTGAAATTGTGAAGCAAAATAGTGCCGGCGATCAGGATATTTTTCGGGTTACGGAGATTGACGGCGTTTGGTCAATTCCTTCCCACGATAATTATCCCGCCGACGCAAAAGATCAAATGGGTAAAGTTGCCGAAGCTCTTGTTGATCTGAAAGTGTTGGATGTTGTCGCTTCGCAAACGGAAGGGAATGATGTTACCGCACTCCATACGTTGTACGGTGTTATCGATCCGACTTCCGAAAACGCTTCGCTGGGCGAAGGAATCGGTGTTAAGGTAACACTGGGCGGTGCGGGCGACGAAAAATTTGTCGATTTGATTGTCGGTAAAGAAACCGACGCTAAGGAAAAGAAAAGTCCCGAAGACCCCGCCGAACCGGCAAAATTGCGTTATGTCCGTATTGCCGGTCAGGTTCCGGTCTATGTTGTGGAAGTTGACCCAAGCCGGTTCGCAACCAATTTCGATCAATGGATTGAAAAAAATCTGCTTGATATTAGTTCGCTTGATGTGAAAGAGATATTTGTTGATGAGTATTCGTACACGATTGAATTGGAAATGACCCAACTCGGCGCACGTGAAATCATCGCTCCAACATTTATTGGTGATATGACCTTCGGTTATGACAGTTCCGCTTCCGGTCCTGAAAAGTGGACGCTGAAAAAATGGATGGGATTTCGCGGCACAAAGCATGAATATTACGAACGGAAAGTGAAACCGGAAGAAGAGTTGAACACGGAAACGCTGGACGGAATGGTTTCCGCATTGAATGATCTGAAAATTGTCAGTGTTACAAAGAAACCGTCCGTGTTGGCAAAAGCGTTGCGTGAAGGCAAACCGTTTGCCGAACAAACCGGAACTCCCGACCCGTCCCTTAGAAAATCAGGATTCTGTCTCGTTCCCAACTTGCCCGACCTCCGGCGCGGAACCGGTGAACGGACGCAACTCCTTTCCAATGAAGGCGATATTCAGGTTCGGATGAAAGACGGTATCTATTATAATCTCCGGTTTGGCGATTTGACGGGAACCGAATCGGAAATCCCCGCCAACAACGACACCAATACGGAAAATTCCGAAAAAATTCCGACAACGATGGGAGCCAACCGTTATCTTTTTGTCACGGCGGAATTTGACGCTTCAATAATTCCCGCGCCGGAGATGAAACCCGTACCGGAAATTCCCGACGGACTGAATCCTGACCAAACGGAAACCGCAAACAAAGAAAAAGAACAAATCGAAAAATCAAACCAACGTGAGCAAGAACGGTACGAGAAAGAAGTTGAAGACGGAAAAAAACGTGCCGAAAAACTGACGGATCGTTTTGCCGACTGGTATTATGTGATTTCGGAAGACGTGTACAAAAAAATCCATTTAACTCAAACAAATGTGTTTCGTGAAAAGAAAAAAGAACCCGAAGCCGACCAACATCACGAACATGAACACGAACACGCTGAAAACCACGAACACAAACACGAAATAACAGAGCCAAAACTTCCGAATTTACCGGGAACCGACGGTCTGATTAAGATTCCGGGTTTGGACGAAAAACCGGCTGAAGAACCGAAAACAGAGGAACTCAAACCGGTTGAAGAACCGAAAACAGAAGAACCCAAACCGGTTGAAGAACCAAAAACAGAAGAACAACCGGTTGCGGAACCGAAAACAGAGGAACCCAAACCGGTTGAAGAACCAAAAACCGAGGAACCCAAACCGGTTGCGGAACCGAAAACAGAGGAACCCAAACCGGTTGCGGAACCGCAACCATCAGGAACTCAAAACGAGTAGGCGGTTTTTAACGCTTTGCGGACAATAGAGGTAATTTGTTTTCGGCTGCACGGTTTGGATAAAACGGAAAACGCGAAAAGTTTCTCTGCCGCGTTGACAATCATTTCATCTAATGCCGCCGACAACAAAATGCAAGGCAATTTCGGTTTGATTTCGTGAACCAACCGGATTGTTTCAAGACCGTTAATACGCGGCATGTGCATATCGAGCAAGACAACATGAACCGGTTCCGCTTTGACAATTTCAAACGCTTCCCAACCGTCTTCCGCCAAAAAGGTTCGAAATCCTTCCGGTTCCAAAATATCTCGCAATGTCTCGCGGAAACCAATATCATCGTCTGTAATTAAAAGAGTTGGGAAAAACATGGCTCAATAGGAAAATGGAAAATTACGCCAATAAAACCTTAACGAATATTCCTACCCTAAAAGCATACCCAAAAATGTTTTAACCGTCAACAGCAATCTGATTCACTGCCGGCTAACGCCGACGCGATGTTTTAGCAAAACATCGCCCACCTGACCTTGACCAACTTTTAACGAAAATTCCACATTAACGGTACTATCATTGGATAACCGGCGTCGCAAAATTTAAGCGGTTTGACGTAAAACAATGTATTGTATTACACTTTTGTCCGAATTATACTTGCGTAAACTATGAAATAGATTTTTTTGAGAAAATACGGTTACAAACAACAATCAATCAATTATCAAACAATCCCAGTCATCGTTTAAAACTAATAAAGAAAGGTTAATTCAATGATGTTTAGAAAAAACATTGACCAGTTGGTGTTGGAAGTTCATCCGGATCGCCGTTCAGCCGGACACGCAGCCGGAATAGCAGCGGCAGAAAAATTGAAAACAATTTTGGCGGAAAAAGACAAGGCTCGCGTCATTTTTGCTGCCGCTCCAAGTCAAAACGAAACACTTGAAACATTGGTCAGCGTTTCGGGAATCGAATGGAATAAAGTTACGGCATTTCACATGGACGAATATATTGGTCTTGCCGACGATGCGTCGGAGCGATTTTCGTTTTATCTTCAAACGCATATTTTTAGCAAATGTCCATTTGCCGAAATTCATCTCCTTTCCGGTAATAATCCGCAACACCTTTGCGAAGAATATGCACGAAAACTTGTTGCGGAACCGATTGACCTTATTTGTCTTGGAATTGGCGAAAACGGACACATCGCGTTTAACGATCCTCCTGTTGCCGATTTCAACGATTCGCAACTTGTTAAAATTGTCGAACTTGATTTGCCTTGCCGACAACAGCAGGTTCACGACGCTTGTTTTCCGAATCTTGACGCCGTTCCGAAACAAGCGGTAACATTAACAATTCCGGCACTCATGTCTGGAGGTTGTTTAATCTGTACGGTTTCCGGTCAACGAAAAGGAGCCGCTGTCCGCCGAATGATTTCCGGCAACATTTCAACAGAATGTCCGGCAACTATTTTACGTACACATAAAAATTGCACGGTTTTTGTTGATCGAGATTGTTATGAATCATAAATCATCGCGGACTTGTTCGGGCTTCAAATATTACCGTAACAAATAATCGTTCGTTCTGTTTTTGGCGTCATCAATTGTAATGTTTTAAATTTTTGGTTCTTGACTGGGAATTGTTTTGAGCGGTTGTAGTTGGAAGAACGGAGTTTCCGATTTGAGCGGCAAGAGTGATTCTTTGGGTTGCGGGGAATCCGACAAATGAAGCGGCAATAAATCGCCGGCGGAACGATTGGAATATTCCATTTCCACCGATGCCGAAGCCGTTAAAAACGGATTTTCCGGCAACTTCGATTCGGTTTTCGAAAGTATTGCCGGTTCGAAATTATCGGCAAACTGAAATAACGAACGCATTTCATCATTGGTTTCCGTTTTAGGAATTGCGGGCGGTTTCCTTTCTATTTTCTCAGAATTACTGTTGCTTGTTACCGTTGGCGAAACTGTTACAGCCGGAACTGTTACTGTTGGAGTCGTCGAGGTCGGAACCGAAATTTTGTGAATTGGTTCGAACCGTGTATTGCTTTGAATCACGGGTTTTTCATCGCCGGTCTTTTTTTCCGCAGCAAATATTTTTCCAGGAGATTGCTGAACCGGTTCGATGATCATGGGCGGTTGATACTTTTGCGCGTATTTTTTGTTTCCCAAATCAACAGATGGTGTTTGCGACAACGCCGGTAATGCTGTTGATGTTGCCGGTACGGATTGTACGGACAACGCAGTGTCCTGATTCATGTTACCGGAATTGCTTGTTATTGCCGACGGATTAGAAACCGTGTTGGGAGATAACGGGAAATTCGGTAACGGTGCCGCAGTAAAACTACGGTCAATTACGGAATGAAGATCGGAATTAATAACTCCGAAATCCAGCGATGCCTTCCAAAATGCAGCAGCAACCGCCGCACCGCCGACAATAATTGTCGTTGCAGCAAAAATTTTCATTGACGGAGAAAGCGCACGGCTTTCGAGTGTTCCCGTATCGGGAACATTGGGGAGGATGGGGGATGTCATGGTTCTTTCCTTATAAGGTGAAAGGATTGAGAAACCGAATAATTGTGTGATGATTGTCAAAAACAACAACATCACTTGCGGTTATCGACCCAATCCAACACTTTATTCAAAAATTTTCTGCGTCACGATACAACCATTACGTTTGGCATAATCAGATCGGTAAAATTTGCAACGTAATTGTTTTGCGTGAGCCGTATTACCTTGATTGACCTGCCGTAATTACCCAAAAATTCGAATCAATCGGATATTTTCAAGGAATCCATATTAAAAATTTCTGATTCTACCGGATTAGGTGTTTTCCACTGTAATAGAATTGGTAATATTTCAGCGGAATTTTCGTTAAAGTTAGGCAATCATCAAGGTAAGCGATATTTTGCTAAAACATCGCGTCGGCGTTAGCCGACTGTGAATTAGATTAACTACAGCAAATTGTGTTGCCTTCCGTTTTGGAATCAATATAGCGTCAACCGGCGCGACCCTTCAGCGAAGGGATCGCCCACTTTTGCTGACCTGTTGTGATTATCTTCAAAAAAAAGATTTCTCTTGACATCCGTC
>JAISBG010000242.1 GCA_031266315.1 Planctomycetaceae bacterium
GCGGATAATTTTCACGCAAAAAATTGTAATAGAAAGCGGCATGATTATAATTATCGTCGCCTTCGTAACGTCCTTTCCGTAAATACGCAGTCGCCAAAGCCATGACGGCATCGTCGGAGATGGGACCGTTCGGGTCGTTGATAAAAATTGTTTCATACGCTTTTTTGGCATAGCCAAACGTGTCGAATGTCGGACGCGATTTTTCCGTTATATTAATGGACGAAACTCCGCGCCGATCTTCTTGTTCCCAATACCGGGCAATCACAAACAAACGCCGAACTCCATTGTCAATATGTTTTGAATGTTGATATTTAATCAAGAGTTTTTGATACGATCTCACTGCCCGTGTGTAATCTTCGCCGAAAAAATAACATTCTCCCGCAAGATGCAACGCGTCCTCTTCCAACAGCGAATCAGGATAACGTTTCGCGGCTTCCGAAAACAGTTTTGCCGCTTCGAGACATTTTTTACGGTCTTTCAAATCCGGAGTTGAAAGGAGGATTTCCCGTCCTTTTTTCATGGCGATGTTTGCTTTGGTCTCATCTGGACCAAGCCCCACCCAATCACGGATTTTTGTAAAGAAATTAACCGGATCAAGAACCGACCAGTCAAACCCTTTTTGTTCTTCTTTTTCCCAGTCATAAACCGGCAGATTGTCAAAACTTTTCGCTTTTTCCTCCGAATATCCGACTTGCCGGATAATATCCTGTTCAATTGTTTGCTGGGCATCACGTGTTTCAAAGGGACCGTTCCATTTCGGTAACGGTTGGAGATATTCCGGTGTTCCGTCTTTGCGTTGAGCGGTTGCCAGTTCCGCGAGCCGGAGTTTTTCGATCTCGTCTTCTTCACGTTTCGCCTGCTCTTCAATAGAAACCGCGTTTCGAATATCATTCGGATTGTCAAAACCCCACGGATCCGTAATCGGCGAAACCGAATGTGTTGGAGTTACGGCAAATGTCGGAATTTGCTCCGCGTGAGCAGGAACGGTTGGCAAATTCCAAGGATGTTCCTGTACAGAATGTTCCTGAACAGTCGGTAATGTTTGCGGCGTGGCGGCAACTTTCGGCATCCAAGGATCGTTTGGATTGTTTACCGGCGGAATTGCCGAAACGGTTGCGGGCAATGCGTTTGTCGGCAACGTGTTCGGCGGCAACGTATTTGCCGGCAATGTGTTTGGCGGTTGAGCGGGAAACGGTTGAACCGCCGGAATTGGAGTTTCCGGTACGGCAACAACCTGAGAACTTGAAAAAGCGTCAGGATTTATGTTTCCGTTCCACGCGGGAGCCTGACCGCGAACTTCCGGCGTCAGCCAACGCCCCGAATCTGTTGACGCGCTTCGGCAACCGGTCATTACCGCAAAAAATGTTACCGGCAAAAAAACATACAAAAATATCCGAAGGTGATTTCGCATAGACTTTTGTAAAAAATAATGTAAAGGATAGTAGGTGCGGAACAAGGAGACGAAGTTCCTTTTCTTCCGCCCTGAAAAAGCAACACAAGCCAGCCCGTCGCAACGCGGCGGGGTCATTTAACCCCGCAGGGGTGAGATGTGCATAACCGGCGGTGTAGCGACGCGCAACCGCCGGACAACACCCTATCACTTCCCAAACCCCGCAGGGGTGAGATTATTGCGGAGGTTATTTGTACGTCTGTTTGCGAAATTTCTACTCTCATAATAATCTCGCCCCTGCGGGGCTTTGTGAGTGGGCGGCGCGTTGCGTCCGGCGGTTGCGCTGCGCTACACCGCCGGTTATGCACATCACACCCCTGCGGGGTTATCAAAATTCCAACTCTACCGACATTACAACGGTAGAATCAGAAAATTTCCACTGAATAATTACTTTTTTTTGTTTTTCCGACATTTACATTTCTTCCCTATCGTTTTGAGCGATAAAATTCAACCAGTCATACAATCGCGGTCTTCTGCCGAGTAGATGACTGACATAATGATTATGTATTCCGCGTATTTCATTTTGGACATTCCGTTCCAGTTTAAGCCGTTTCCAATTTTCCGTTATATCGTGTGAATCTGTTAATTGTTTCATTCCGTACAATGCGTCGGCGGACACAGAGGTTAAAAATTGTCCGTGTTCGGTTTGGCGAAGTGATTCGGCACACCGTGAACAAAGGGCGCCGCCGTCAATGTAACCAAACGCAATTCGTTTTTGCTCCGAATTGATTCGTGTTCCACATTCCGCGCAATTCCCAAGCGAGGGTTGTTGTCCGATTGCTTTCAGGAGCAAACCTTCAAAACGAATCAGGCTTCGCATTAACAAGGTTCCTTGTTCGAGTCGGGCAAGCATTTTAACGGTCAGGTCGTAAATTGCCGGATTGGGGTCATCGGCTTCGGTCAGGGAATCGACCAACTCCGCCACATAATAACTTGCGAACAAACCGGCAAGGTTCGATTCCGCCACCCGAAACCGGCGAATCAGTTTTGCCTCCGTCAACAAATCAAGGACATCACCTTTTTTGTGAAGGAAGGATACACGAATTCGGGCGAGTATGTCAAGAGCAGACTCAAAAGGACTTTTCAAACGCCGTCCGCCTTTTGCTAAAGCCTCTATTTTACCAAATTGACGGGTAAAAAGCGTCAAAATAAGACTTGTCTCACTGAAATCGACCGTGCGAAGCACAATTGCGTCGGCATTTTCCATAATAAAGAACCTCTAAAACCAATCTTTGTACTATTTCAGCAGTTTTGGCAATTATTCAGCGGCAACCTCTCCTAAATTCCTTTTTTACCACAGAGGACACAGAAATCACAGAGAAAAGATTTTTTGAAAAAACTTGGAGGGCAAATCGACTAAAATCACCGGAAATTGAACTCAAAGCGCCGGAGTTTGAACCCGAAGCGCCGGAGTTTGAACTCAAAGCGCCGGAGTTTGAACCCAAAGCGCCGGAGTTTGAACCCAAAGCGCCGGAGTTTGAACCCAAAGCGCCGGAGTTTGAACTCGAAGCGCCGGAGTTTGAACCGAAACGTTGGCGCTTGAACTCGAAACGCCAGCGCTTGAACTCAAAATTCTAGTTGTTGAACTCAAATCACCGTGATTGAAGACCTAATTTTGGAGATTTTTCTCCCGCTGTCAACAATGATTCTACCGGATTAGGTGTACAATCATTGAAAAGTTCGTTTTAAACGCAAAACACACGAAAATTCGCGAAAAATCGTGGAAAGAGGTGGGCGATCCCTTCGCTGAAGGGTCGCGCCGGTTGAGTCATCATTTTGCCGTCATTAATCTGATTCACTGTCGGCTATTGCCGACGTGACCGTTCAGCGAACGGTCACCCACCTTATGATTGCTTACCTTTGACGAAAATTCCGTTGATATTTTACCAATTATTTTACTATTCCGGTGGGAGATACCTAATCCGGTGGAATCAGAAATTATTCGGCTCTATTGTGATATTTGTTTTTTGGAAAGTCCAGATATAATAATAAAAGTAAACATTTATAGAGAGGTTCTAAAAAATCATGACATTATTTGAAGCAGAAGAAAAAGAAAACCGCCGGAAGGCTGAACCGCTTGCGGTGCGAATGCGTCCGCAGACGTTGGAGGAATTTGTTGGTCAGGATCATTTTCTTGGTGAAGGCAAATTGCTTCGGCGGCTTCTTCAGGCGGATCGTCTTGGCTCGGTGATTTTTCACGGACCGCCGGGAACCGGAAAAACAACACTTGCCTATATTCTTGCTCGGTCAAGCCGCAGCACGTTTCGCCAACTCAGTGCAGTGTCCGACGGCGTGAAGCAACTCCGTGAAATTCTCGCGGAAGCCGAAGACCGCCTCTCAACACGGCAACAGAAAACATTATTGTTCATCGACGAAATTCACCGTTTCAATAAAGCACAACAAGATGTTTTGTTACCGGAAGTTGAAAACGGCGTGGTGATTCTTGTCGGTGCGACAACAGAAAATCCTTTTTTCACAATCAACAACGCTCTTATTAGTCGGAGTCGGATTTTCCAGTTTGAACCGTTGAGAACAGAACAAATTAAGATATTGCTGGTTCGTTCGGCAACAGACCGTGAACGCGGTTTGGGACAATTTCCGATACACTTGCACGATGATGCACTTGATTTCCTTGCTGAAATTTGTGACGGCGACGCACGGCGTGCGATTTCGGCGTTGGAGATTGGGGTGTTGTCCAGTGCGGAGCGTCCGATTGAATTTACGCGGGAACTGGCGTCGGAATCTGTACAAAAAAAAGCAGTTGCGTATGACCGTGACGGTGATTCTCATTACGATACAATTAGTGCGTTGATAAAAAGTATTCGCGGCAGTGATCCGGACGCGGCAATTTATTGGCTTGCCAAAATGTTAGTTGGCGGTGAAGATGTACGTTTTTTAGCGCGGCGGCTTGTTATTTTATCGAGTGAAGATGTTGGCAATGCTGACCCGACGGCATTACCGTTGGCGGTTGCAACAGCGCAGGCTTGTGAAATCATCGGGCTTCCCGAATGTCAATTGAATTTAGCGCAAACGGTTATTTATCTATCTTGTGCTCCGAAATCAAACTCCGCAACCGAAGCCATTTATGAAGCCAAACGTGATATTCAAGACGGGCGTTTAATCCCTGTTCCTCGTCATCTCCGTGATGCGCACTACAAAAGTTCCGAAAAGTTGGGACATACCGGTTATCAATACGCTCATGATTTTGAAAACGGAATTGTTGCACAGGATTATCTGGGCGTTGACAAAGAATATTATCGTCCCACGTCACGCGGTTTTGAAATAGAACTTGCCAAACGCCTTGAAGTAATCAAAACAATCCTGCACCAACCGGAACAATCTCAGTAAAAAACGTTTTAGGAGTCCAAACATTGAAAAGTTCGTTTTAAACACGAAATACACGAAAATTAGCGAAAAGAGGTGGGCGATCCCTTCGCTGAAGGGTCGCGCCGGTTGACTCTGCATTGACTCCAAAACGGAAGGCAACACCATTTGCCGTTGTTAATCTGATTAACTGTCGGCTAACGCCGACGCGACCTTTTAGCAAAAGGTTGCCCACCTACAAAACGAACTTTTCAATGCTTGGACACCTGATGAGGTTCTAACATTTCCGTGTTGGAAGTTCTCCTGTGTTGGGTTCGCAATGTCTATGACGTAATGTGATTGGTTATTTGAGTTTATAGACGGAGAGTTGATGTTTGGTTCAAGGGGGGGCTTTACGTCTCTTCCTATTTTGGGTATCATTTTTAGCAAAATATTCTGCCCTTCTGCCTTGGCGGAATACACAATTAGGAGCAAATTAATTCCAGCCAACACCGGAAACGGCTGGACTAACCCAACCCCACACTTTTTAGGAGATTTCCTGTGAGCGACAACCGCTTTTTAATGGTCGATGGAAACGAAGCAACAACCCTTATTGCCCATGCCTGTAACGAAGTTATGGCAATCTACCCAATCACCCCATCGTCCACAATGGGTGAACTCGCCGATGATTGGGCAGCAAAAGGAAAGAAAAATATTTTCGGCACG
>JAISBG010000340.1 GCA_031266315.1 Planctomycetaceae bacterium
GGCGCGTCTTTGGATGCGTAAATATGTGCGGAAACAAAACGGTTGTATTTGGGACGTGTTCCTGTTAATAACGCGGAACGAGATGCACCGCAAACAGAAACCATACAATACGCATGTTCAAAAATTGTCCCTTGTTTCGCCAACCGGTCAATGTTCGGCGATTTAATCCGGTCGTTTCCGTAACAGCCTAATTCTGTACGTAAATCATCGATCGCAATAAATAACACATTCGGCTTGTCCGCTCCGAATACATGAGCCGTTATTGTTAAAAAAATAACAATAGTCAATCGTAATAATTTTTTCATATTATACTGTGTTAGGGTTGTATTTGGTATTTTTCAAGTTTCTAAATAATTATTTTCCAGATTGATCTGAAAAACCGAATAGCCCGACAGGGCTTTATTTTCGTAACCGCAGGTCTTTGACCTGCGGTTACAAACCAATCGGTATGAGCCAATAAGGGCGCTGCCCGAAGGGCAGGATTTTAAGCCGTTGCTGTGTTAAGTTCTGCCTTTCAGGCAGTCGGCTGTTTGGCGTTACGCCGCAGGTCAAAGACCTGCGGTTATGAAAATTAATCCCTATCGGGCTACTCCGCTTTTTGTACCTATTAAGTAAATAGTTATGACAACTTTTAACAAAAATTACATGAAATAGTTATAAAAATATCAATTTTATGACTAACACAGTATAGTTGTCTCCTAATGATTGATTTGGATTATAATTGTACGAATTACAAAAAAGCCTTTCCCTTTTTAACGGTTGCCGCGTCTTTCACGGCGTTGATTGTTGGTAACCGGTTCCCGTATTCCGGGCGCGAATTTTGGTTCGAGTCCTGGATATTTCGGAACATCGGGATTTTCGTTTTGCCACGCTTCGAGTTTTTGTTTCAGATCGTCAAAGACGGATTTCAATTCCGTATCGTTAATAAGGTTTTTCGTTTCATGCGGATCGGCGGACAGATCGTACAACTCGTATTGAACACTTGTTACCGGATCATTTTGAATCAATTTATATTGACCGGAACGTACAAAAATTCCGGTTCGTTCCGAAAAAATTACATTTTTCCAATCGCCGGTTTTTCCGGCAACAAGTTGTGTCAAACTTTTACCTTGAAATCCCGGATCGTTAGGAAGCGGTTGACCGATCACGTCCAGAATTGTCGGCATCACGTCAATACTTTCGACAAGTTCCTGTACAATTTTTCCGCGATTAAATGTTTCAGCATAAGAGGAATGTTGTGACGCTTTGATAATCAATGGAATCCGCGTTGAACCTTCATACGGAACACCTTTAAACCAACGATTATGATCACCAAGCATATTACCGTGATCCGACGTGAAAACGATAAGTGTATTTTCGTCCAGCCTCGCTTTTTTCAAACCATCAAGCAAACGTTTGATACAATCATCAATGTGTTTGACTTTAACATGATAAGCCGCCGTCATCGCTTTGGCAATTTCCGTGTCGGAAACCCAATACCGTCCGCGACGGCTAATATTGTCATAATTAGGGCTGGGTTCTTTATTCGGAACGAATGTCGGCGAAAGTGTAACATTTTTGCGGGCTTGTTCGTATTGACTCCAATAAGGTTCCGCCAGATGTGACGGACTATGCGGCTCCAGATAGCTGACAAAAAGGAAAAACGGTTTCGATTTGTCACGAATATCAAAAAATTCAATAGCACGGTCTGTAATCCAAAACGATTGAGTGTCCTCTTTCGGATAGGAAAGTTTGCCAATATCACCGCCAAGCGAGTCATTCGGAAACGGTTTTTCTGTTACTTGACGGGCGGTGTTGCCGTGTTTCGCGGTGAGATATTGCGGATAAGTCTCCAATTTTTTCGGTCCTTCATTGCTGAATGACCAAAAATAATCGAAATCATAATCCTGATCCTGCGGGTGAAAATGAAGTTTGCCCGAAATTGCGGTTTGATAACCGAGATATTTCAAAATACTCGGTAACAAAATTTGTGCAGTACGAATAGAGAGATTATTATTCGTTGCCCCGTGAACATGCGAATAACGCGATGTAAAAAAACTGTAACGCGAAGAAACACAAACTGCGGCAACCGTGTATGCCTGAGTAAAACGTGTTCCTTCGGAAGCGAGTCGATCCAATGTCGGCGTTTGATAGACCGAATTTTCCGTTGCAATTCCCAAGGCGTCAGCCCGCATTTCGTCAACCATAATAAAAAGAACATTCGGACGCTCCGCCGCTTTCACTGAAAAAGTTGCGAAAATTACAAAAAGTAAAGTAAAAATTAATCGTTTCATAAAAATTTAATTTGTTGTAGTTTTGGTAAAGAGATAACAAAATTTCTGATTCTACCGTATTAAGAGTCTATCAGTCGATGGACGTCGATTGATAGGGAAATTTTATCGTTCAATAAAATTCTCCCCAGACTTCAGGTGCTTTAAAATCTTTGGGACGCGGTTTATTGTCAATTTGCGGCACGGCTTGTTTGGTATAATAATCCAACCGTTCCCGCAATTCTTTGAGTTTTTCAGGACGAGATTCGGCAAGATTGTTTTTCTCATACGGATCATCCGCCAGATTGAAAAGCTCCGCTTTTTGAAACGTTTCTTCATTATCCAACGTTATTCGTTTTCCCGCAATGATTTTCCAATCGCCGACGCGCAATGCGCCGCCGTTTGGAAGCGCGTACAAAATCAATTCTTTTCTCTCCAACGGCTTGTTTTTCAGAAAGACGTCTTTTAAGTCCGCGCCGTCCCACGGAAGTTTTTGTTCCAATGAAGCACCGGCAATATTCAGCAACGTCGGATAAAGATCAACGGCGTGAACGACTTGTTGAGAAACAGTACCGGGCTTAATTTTTCCCGCCCACGCGACAAATGCCGGAACGCGAAGTCCGCCTTCATACAACGTTCCTTTTCCGCCACGTAACAGTCCG
>JAISBG010000346.1 GCA_031266315.1 Planctomycetaceae bacterium
GATTTGGAGTTTTTTGATTTTTGTTTGGACAGTTCAAACGGTTTCGGCTCAGGAACAAACGGAAGAATCCGATGTTGAAGATGTTCAGAAATCTGAAGAGGTTAATCCTTTTTTTGAACGTTTAGTACCGCCCGATCGGACAATGCTCCGGCGTTACGAGCAAACCGGACGACTTATCGAATCAGGAAGATTAGCGGAAGCCGCCCAACTTCTCGGCGCTATTTTGGAAAATCCCGTCGATTATTTTGTACAGCCCAACGCCCAATCTGAAGATACTTCCCGACAAACTTCAAACAAATTATTCAGCGATCTTGTTCTTGAACGATTACAAGGATTGCCGAGAAAAGCGTTGGAATCTTATTCGCTTCAATTTGAGGCTCAAGCTAAACGATTGTTGGAGAACGCCGTTCAAAGCGGGTCAATTGCGGGAGTTCAACAGGTTTCAAAATTGTATTTTCCAACAACTTCAGGGGCAACAGCAACCTTTTTGCTCGGTATGGATCAATTTGAACAAGGGACTTATGAAACCGCCATGCTGACATTGCAACGCCTAAAACAAAGTCGGCACAACCTGATACCGTTTGAACCGGTATTGAGTTTGACGTTGGCAAGTACTCAACTCCGTTTTCATCAGGAAGATAAAGCCCGACAAACGATAGAGCAATTACTCAAACAGAATCCCACTCCAAGCATTTTGTTTTTCGGCAACGAATTGTGGAAACCAAAATCAATCGACGAAATTATTATCCGGTTGGAAACACTGCTGGAGGAATCGAAAACAGACAAGTCGAAAACAATTTCAACGGCTTTGTGGTTGGAGCAAACCGGTTGGTTGCTTGGAATGGGAACGCCGAGTCAGAATACAGAAACAACGGCTCAAAAACCACTTCTCGAACTCATCTGGTCTGTTCCGACATTGAACAAATTGATCTTCAATTGGGAAGCAAACAACCTCTTAAATCTTGTTCGGAATGGACAAGAAACTTATATTCCCGCCGCACAACCGTTAATGGTTGGAGACCGGCTTTTAACTCGCGGCATGAACGAAATCACCGCTATTGATTGGCAAACCGGTAAACAACTTTGGACAATGACCGAACCGGAATACCAAATCCCGAAAAAAATTCAGTCGCCGTTTCCAATGAATTTTAACGTTGCAAGAATGAACGGTCAGAATCATCGGGGACCGCTTCGCGTTTTCTTTTGGCATGATCGAATCACGCATCAAATGAGCAGTGACGGTTCACGTCTTTTTACGGTTGACGGTCTTGACATGCGGTCTTTGGCTTACGCCGCATTGGGACGCGGTGCACGAAATCTCCAAATCGGTAAGAAATCCGTCGAAGACCCGCGATGGGGTCCCGGTAACACATTAGCCGCAAGAGATGTCAAAACCGGACAAATTTTATGGCAAATCGGAAAATTTCCTTACGTCCAGAAACGTTTCGATCAATATGCTGAAGAATTTGAACTGGAACAAAACGAACAAAAAAAGAAAAAAACACAAACAGCAAATAATAGTACAAACAAAAATATTGATCAAAATAATAATCAAAATATTGACCCAAATATTGATCAAAATATTGATCCAAAAAACCAAACGGCTGCAAAACCAAACGACGGTTTTACGGAGGAAGAACTTTTTTTCAGTGAAACATGGTTTCTGGGTGCTCCGCTTCCGTTTCGCGGTCGGCTTCATGTTATTGGAGAAAACGGCGGAGTTCTCCGTTTGATTGTTTTGGATGCGGAATCGGGACACCTGATTCGGCAGCAACCGCTCGGAGTTCCGGCAAATCCGTTTGAAATGGATCCGTTTCGAAAATATTACGGTTTGATTCCTTCCGCTTCCGACGGTCTGATTCTTTGTCCCACCGGCATCGGATTTGTTGTTGCGTTGGATGCCGCAACAATGACACCAATTTGGTGTTTCAGTTATTTGGCAACGGAAAAAGAAGATGCGAATGTTCGCAACCAAGTTCGCCAGATACGGAACCAATTCGGCGGAGTTGTTCATGGGCAGAACGACGAATTTCGTAACCTGTTCGCTTCAACCGGTTGGCAAGTTCCGGTCTTAATGGTTGACAACAACCGAATTTTAGTTGCGCCGCCTGATGATCCGGCGTTGTATTGCCTTGATCTTCTGACCGGCAAATTATTGTGGCGGAAAAAGGAATTGAAACGGGAACATGCCTTGTATGTTGCCTGTATCCGAAACGAAACGGCTTATATTGTAACACCTGATTCCATGCTTGCTTTGAACATGGAATCAGGAGAACCCGTCTGGGAATTTTCACTGACCGCTGTTTCGCAGTCAAAGAAACAATCCGGTACAGAAATTGCAAACACTCAAACACTTTCCGAAACTAAACCGAATGTTTATTTTCCGCGTTCACTCAAACCGAGCGGAATTGGTGTTCACAACGGAAACCGGTATTTTTTGCCGTTTACGGACGGATACTTGGGAATTATTGATTTGGATCAGGGAACCATGGAGTTGATGTCTTCGCAACTTCTTTCGCAAACAATTTCACAAAAAATTTTACAAAAAAATTCGACAATAATTGAGTCAAAAAAAGATAAAAAAGATAACGAAAAAGGTTTTGACTTTTGGACGGAAGCTTTAATCAGTCCGTTGCAGAACAGCAATTTTCCGTTATTTCCGACAGGTCGGGAAACGAATGATCCGGTTTACGACTCGTTATTGCGTCAGGAAATAACGCTTGGCAATTTGATTGGTCTTCGCGGTCGGTTTTTTTCGCAAACTCCGAACCGGCTTATTTGTTTCGATCAATTGGAACCATTAAAAGAAGAGGCAACCAGTCGACTGAAAGCGAATCCGAATGATTCGGAAGGGCTTTTGCAACTGGGACGAGTTCGCCGTGCCGAAGGAAACACCGCCGAATCAATTACACTGTTTCGCCGTTCCCTGCAATCCCGATATTCGGAATATGCGGCGGATTGCCTGCGAAAAACGCTTCTGGCGGCAATTCGAAACGATTATGCGGCATGGTCTTCCGCCGGTTCGGAATTGGAAACCTTAGCGGAATTTCCAGAAGAACTCGGCGAAATCCTGTTTGTTCGTCTCCAAGGCACACTGCAAACCGGCAAAGCGGACGAATCGACTGAATTGAGTGTATTAATCGTATTGACCGAACTACTTCAAAAAGTCTTTTATCTTGAAACGGAACACTCCATTCAAGTTCCGGTCAATACCGAACTTTCATCACAACTCCATCGTATTTTGGGAAAAATTCTGGAACAATCCTTGCAAAATAACAAAAATCCTGAACTCAAAAATAGTATCAACCGTGTTGCCGAATCAATTTTTAAACAGTTGCTTGACCAAAAAGACCCGCCGCCGTTTGTTACAAAACTGAAAGGGAACGAAAATTCCGAATTTGCGAAAAACCAATTTTTATTACGTCCGTGGTGGGAACAGGAATCCATGCTGTTGTTTCCTGACATACGGCGTTGGCAGGTTTTTACCGAATTGTTTCCTTATTTGCCTATTTTTGATCAAGCCCAAAAGAATTTGCAGGAACATTATGAGCGTCATCATTTTTTCTCCGCTTTGGAATCGTTGTGGAATATTCCGGTGGAATGGTTTTTGCCGGAACGTTTTTTTGAATCGAAAAATTCGGAAACCGGAACAAATTCGTTCGTTTCCCCAACGTCAACGTTTGATTTTGAAAAAACGCACTATCTTGCAACACTTTTGGAATCACAGGGAAATCTTGCTGACGCGGTTTATTATTACCGGATTCTCGAAAAATATCACAAGGAACAAGGACAGAAACCGGAACAAAATATTGGGGAAAAACCGAAGTTCAAGGAATTTTACGAACGGGAAATGAAGACGGCGAATTGGCATGAGGGAGAAGTTCTGATTGAGGACGATTCGCAAAAGGAGAGTTCGTTGGAACCTTCCCATGAAGGAGCGATTGCCCGGATTCTTCGGGCAACGCAGCCGCGCAACCGTTTTGCGGTGAACCAACAATATAGTTTACCGTTTTTAGGTTCTTACGAACCGTTTTTTTCGCCGTACAGTTATTCGTTGGAAACGGTTCAACCGGATGTTTTTCTGGTTTGTTATGACCGTTCCGGCGAAGAACGATGGCGAAGCCGTCTTTCGGGAATTTATCCTGACATGATGGATTACGGTTTTTTCAACGAAAATTCCAGTCATTATTCTTACGGATTTTCCGAACAGACGATTTATTTGAAAGGCTGCAATCATTTACTCCTTTTTGTTCGGGAAAATGAAATGATTGCGTTTGATACTTTCCGTTCTAATTTAGAAGATAGCCCGAAAATTCTGTGGACGAAAACGCTTTCTTCTGTTATTCCGAGTCGACAAATGTCCGGTTCGGTGTCTTTGGGCAATTTTCAGATATTTACGACAGAGTCTGAACGTAGTTTTCCTAAGGAGTCTTTATTTGTTTCACCGCAGGTTGTGTGTTATCGTGACGCGGATTGTGTTTACGGGTTGAACCCGATGACCGGTCAAACTCTTTGGACTCGCAAAATTCCTTCGGCATCGTGTTCTATTTTGGGAGATCGGGAAAATTTGTTTCTGATTTTTCCGGAGATTCATCAGGCAATTGCGGTTGATCCGTTGGTTGGTCAGGAATTGGCGTCGGGAACAATTCCGCATGGAGGAATTATGGCGTTTGAGACAACTCTTGTTTTTTTGAAACATGTTTCTCCTTTACCCGGTTCCAACTCATCGAATGGTTTCCAACTTTATTTGAGTGATCTCCGTGAATTGTTTCAAAAACGCCGCCGTGCTTTAATGTTCACAGACAACACCGAATCAGGATCAATTCCATCGATTCCGACTTATCCGATTGGCGACAACTTTTCCCACGAATCAATGGTACGCTCCATCTATTCGGGAAGATTTTTAGCCATTGTTTCTTGGGTATCGAAAACGTTGCGGATTTATGATCTCCAAACCAAACGGGACATTTTGGGTTCTGTGAATGATTGGGGAATGCGAACCGGAGCCGTACTTCCCGAACTGAAACTTCGTGAACCGGCACGGAGACACGATTGTGATTTTGACGTTGAACTATTGGGGGATCAATTTCTTGTTTATTTCACGGAATCGGGAGAAATCAATCTTCGTCCGTCCGATGAAATAGAAGACGGAGTTGTTTTCAAAAGGCGTCGAAGTCCGGTTGTCAATGTTCATGCTCGTCCGGTTGGGACAGGTTCCATGATGCTTTACGATATTGACGGAAAACCGTGTTGGGCGCAACCGGTTCGCATTGACGATTGGTATCGGCTTCTTCGGGTTCCGCCGAACACTCCGGTTGCGTTGTTTACGGTAATGTTTAACGAAGACGTGCCGGGGCAACCAACAATTTCTTCAACAGCGTTACTTGGAATTGATAAACGAACCGGCAAAACACGTTTTCGCGCTTTGATTCCGCCGTTGCAACGTCCCTTACTTCAAGGGTTCCGAATAACGGTTGATCCGAACAATCAGGAAATTTCCTTCCTTGCTCCCGGACGAACCGTCAGTGCAAAATTTACCCCTCAAACGCCAATACAAATGCGTAAACAGTAGGGCATCTCTAAAAATACATTTTTAACTCATGTTCCGCACCGTAGGTTAAAAAGTGAGCAAAACATACATCAACATCGGAATTTTGATGTCCGGTAGGATAGCAAGTTTTTCCTCCGCCCCTTTAGGGGCAACACAAGCCAGCCCGCCGCAACGCGGCGGGTGAGAACAATAACACGTCGCCCTGAAAGGGCAGCATACCGATGGAAAAGGTAATAATAGTTATGTTGCCCTTACAGGGCGATTGTTCGGGCGGGACTTACCCGCCGCGTTGCGGCGGGCTGGCTTGT
>JAISBG010000119.1 GCA_031266315.1 Planctomycetaceae bacterium
GCTTCTTACCGCTAGGGCGACGTAATGATTGGGGCTTAGTATAAGGATCAGACGAAGGGGGAACGGAACTGTTAGAACTGTTCATGCCAACCATCGCCTCAAGCTCCGCTATACGTAACGCCAGCTTATCAATAACAATAAACAATTGCTCGATCAACTCACCATCAGAAATGTCACCCAAATCACTACGCTTCATAAAAATATATTAACAATTACATAAAATAAAATCAATACCAATAAAAAAAACTACTGAATAGTTACGATAATATTTCAGTAGTTTTTTCATCTTGCCATAAATGCCTTGCAATCAGATCGTCAAATGAGTCCCCTAAAATGATTTATTACCAAGCAACCGCGCTAGCGATCATTATCAGCCAGAACAACACAAACTATTTAATGCAAATTCCAGTTGAAATATTACAAAAAAATAAAAACTAGAGATTTCTCTTGACATCCGGTATCGTTTTTGATAAAATTTGAATCTCATTCAATGGCGATACATATTTCTTACCGTGTTGTTTTGCGGTAAATGTTTCGCAATGATTTCAATGAAACCTTATAAAATGAGGAACATAACGATGGAAAATTTAGTGAAATGGTTTGTCGGTTTTTTTGCAGTAATTTTTTTGAAAAACCAAATGTTAAAATAGGGAAACGAGGGGGGGGGGGGCAGTATATAGGAGAGAGTTAAGAACGGATAGCAGAAAATGTTGGCGTTCCCAATACTTTTCCGCAAAATTCTTATCTCTCGTTCGCTCTTCACCATTCGGCTTCACATTGGTCGAACTTCTTGTGGTGATTGCGATTATCGGCGTGTTAATCGCACTTCTGTTGCCTGCCGTGCAAGCGGCGCGCGAAGCGGCAAGGCGGATACAGTGTACCAACAAATTAAAACAAGTTGGAATTGCTGTTCATAATTTTCACGACATTCACAACGGCTTACCCCCTTCGACAATCGGAAACGATGGTAGTACAGCTCCCGGTGCCGGTGTTCGAGTGTCGTTCTGGTGTTTAATTATGCCGTATATCGAATTGCAAAATGTTTATGATTTGATTGCCGCAAAAACTGATTCTTTTGAGGTTACTGTTCGTAATGATTATTTTTGGAACACATTAGACAGAGAGAATCAAAAAATGCTTTTGGGAATCTCTGCCTATTTGTGTCCTTCGCGGCGTGTGGTCGGTGGTGATCTTATCGGCGTAACAGGAAGAACCGGAATTAACGAACGTATTTTAGGAACACAAGGAGATTATGCTATTGTCGTTGGGCGTTACAATCCCGAATCATGGACAGATTGGATTTGGGTGGAAAACCCTGGTTGGATGACGCAGATCGAAAATGCTAAAGGTCCCTTTCGATCTGCAATGTGGGAAAGTTCTTCACCAAAAAATTGGAAATCTCGTGATTCATTTGCCCGGCTTATTGATGGAACAACAAACCAGATTATGACCGGAGAAAAAATGACGCCCGCTCAATTGGTAGGTTTGTGTAACCAAGATACAGGAAGTCTTGATTTTGGTTGGTGGGCAGGGGATGTAACCAATCAACAATCCGATTGCGGTATTCTGGCAATCAGTGTTTGGGCGATTTTGCCGGCAGCACGATCTTTTAACGGAGGAATCGCCAACTCGCCCAATACCAACACATTGATTTGGCAAGAAAATGAAGCAATGTGGGGTAGTGCTCATCCGGGAATTTGTAACTTTTTATTCGGCGATGGAGCTGTTCGCGGTGTTTCGTGTACCATTCCTACCGGTGCTCTTGCTTATACAGGATCAAGTGTTCCCGGCGGAATCAGGCATAACCCCGATAGTATTTTGGCAAAACTCGGTTGTGTGGACGACGGTAATTCCGTAGTGATTCCCTGAAATTTAAAAACAAATAATATAGAATTTACAAATTATTTTTAGAAATGAAAAATATTTTTCGACTAATTTTGTACGTTTTTCTATCGGTATTGACCGGATGTTACGGAAAGAATGTTCCTTTGAGCGGAGTTGTTACTTTTTCCGACGATAATACTCCGCTTACAATGGGAACCGTGTATTTGACTTCGGAAACATTTCAGGCTTCCGGATATATTCAAAAAGATGGTTCTTTTACCATTGGCTCGGAACAACCCCGTAACGGTATTCCGCCCGGAATTTATAAAGTCAGTGTCAGTGGTGTGTATGGAAAAAAAGGCGAAGTTATCGATAGCCGAAATCCAAACTATTCACTCATTGACCCCAAATGGTCAAGTCCCCAAACATCCGGTATGATTGTTACTGTTGATGCTAAAACACGGCGACTCGAACTAAAAATCGACCGCAATCCCAAATAATTGTTCATAAATTCGGCACTGTAACCAGTGTGCGTAAAATAGTATTGTAATTATTCAGTTTCATTTATACTTGTTCTGTCATGTGTTGTTTTTTGAAAAAGCAATATAATAATTTACCTGTTTGTGAAGAACTCAAAATAGGTTATAATTTTAGCCGCTTGACAGAAGTGTGAATGGTTACAAGTTTTAACGAAAGGAATATCCAATGATTTTGAAAATTCAAACGAAAATTGTTTTATTAATATTCGTCTTATTCTCCTGTATTGTAATGTGCTCAGGAGAAGACAAAGAAATGGTAACATTATCGCCTGTAATTAAAAAAGTCCATACCGATAGTTCACGCGGATTGGAAAAACAGGAGAAAAATGTTCTCTTGTTAATCGAAACACAATTTATCCCAGACAAGACTCCAATTATTGCCGAGTTGATACCCATCAATAATAAAACAGTATCCGTGATTCGTGAACAATCTGTACTTCAAAACAATCATGCCCGAATTTCTATAACAATTCCAAAAACACTTGACGCCGGATATTATCAATTCCATATTTTCGCCGGTTCACCCCAAAATCCGATTGCCAGTCATTCCGACCAAACATATCAAGTTCTTCAAACCGGAAAAAGAAATTTTTATGTTAGTTCGACCGAAGGAAACGATGCAAACGATGGATTGAGTCCGCAAAAACCGATAAAAACGTTGCGAAAAGCGTCGGAGATTGAATTAAAACCGGGTGAGAGTTTGTTGCTCAAGGCGGGAGATAGTTGGATTGGCGAGTCTCTTTTTCCTAAAGGAACAGGAACAGAAGATGCCCCAATTACAATAACTTCCTATAACGAAGGTGCCAAACCACGAATCATTCCCGGTATCGGTCAACAAATTTATGGGATTCGATTGGTGAATATTAGCGGATACCGTATTATTGATCTTGAAATCAGTAATTGTTACGGCGGAGTTGTTGTGTGGACAGAGAATACGTACAATCACCGGCTTTTATGGATCGAAAATTGTTTTTTCCACGATATTACCGGAAAGGATACGGGATTCTGTGTCGCTTTTTACAAGAATTTACCGCCGGATTTATTGTACGGAACAGGAGTAATGATTGCCGGTTCTGATGCCGTTGGCGGTAGTACGCTCTTTTCCGATATTACTA
This sequence comes from Planctomycetaceae bacterium, assembly GCA_031266315.1. Classification (GTDB taxonomy): domain Bacteria; phylum Planctomycetota; class Planctomycetia; order Pirellulales; family Thermoguttaceae; genus WRKP01. The sequence continues at coordinate 3,479 of JAISBG010000119.1, forward strand.
TAACAAAATGTAATTTTGACCGTTGCGATGTTGGAATCGAATTACTTCCACGCGACCACGACCCGTCAGGAATTTGGGATCAGCACCGGCATGAAACTGTAACTTGTGATGCGTACCGCCATGTAACTATTCGCGACTGCAAAATCATACGTTCTTATCGTACCGGTGGAGTGATGTTGTACTGTGTTCGCGGCGGAGTTGCCGAACATCTTTTGATTGACCAAACCGGATATCAAGAAGTTGGAATGTTTTGGGGTGTTGCCGCTTTTCAATGTGCCCGCGTAAGTGATTTTTTAATACAGAAATGTACGTTTTCCAATACAATTAAAGGAAAAAGTCCCGATGGACAAGGGTTTGATTTCGAAGCCGATTGTCATCGTATTGTTCTGAAAGATTCACGCATTATCGGCAACGATGGTCCCGCAATACTCTTTTTTGGCGGAACATGGAAAGGAACAAATGAAGATAATATTATTGACGGCTGTTTTCTCAAAGAGAACAATCGGACGAAAGAGTTTTACAATAATACTTTCGCGGTGATGCATCCGGAAAACTCCGGTGTTGTACGTAATACAATAATTCATCTTTACGACGAAGAACAAGGATTTTATTGTAATCCATTGAAATTC
>JAISBG010000386.1 GCA_031266315.1 Planctomycetaceae bacterium
CATATATAACTTTCACCCAATGGTCGTGTCGGCGTTAGCCGACATTCCATTCGCCCTGAATGGGCAACACAAGCCCGCCCGCCGCAACGTGGCGGGTTAGCCCCAACAATACATCGCCCTGAAAGGGCAGCATACGAACAGAAAATGTAATAACAATTATATTGCCCTTACTGGGCGTTGTTTGGTGTGCCGTGACCCGCCGCGTTGCGGCTGGCTGGCTTGTGTTGCCCTTTCAGGGCGGAGGAAAAAACTTACTATCCTTTTAACGAAAATTCCACTAAAGTATTACAAATATTTAACATTAACACTAACCCTAATAAAAGCTCTCCCGCCGATTTTTGCGGAGAGTTACAAAAAAATTACAATTACAAAAAAACATGGAACGTCGAACTTTTTTGAAAGCTGTTTCTTTGGGAACGGGAATGTGTTTAACGGGCAATCCGTTTTTTGCAACAACAACGACTGCAGAATCGGCAAGCGAAAGCGGATTGAGTCTTGCGGTTCAGACATGGACATTCCGGCTCTTTGATCTTGATGTTGGTATCCGAAAAATTCATGAGGCGGGAGTTGGTCTTGCGGAAATTTCCGGCGGTATCCAAATTTCCGGACAAAAAAAACGGGCATCGGCAATGACGGCTGAGGAACGAAAACAAATCAAAAATGTATTCGCGGAAAATAAGGTCAAGCCGATAAGTCTTGGCGGTTGTCAGGGAACGCCGGAAGAATTTGATTTTGCTTCGGAAATGGGGATGTTACGATTACAAGGTGAACCGCCTTTTGAAAAACTCGTTGAAATTTCGGAACGGGCAGAAAAATATAAAATCCAATTCACGTTACATAATCACGCGAAACCGAACAAGTATTGGAATTACAAGGAAACGCTCCAACGGCTCAATGGGTGTTCCTCTTGGCTGGGATTTTGCCCTGATACGGGACACATGATACGAAGCGGTATTGATCCGCTTGTTGCAATTAAGGAATTGAAAGGGCGTATTTTTGCGGTACATTTAAAAGACCTGAACGATATTTCCACGCCGGAATTGCCAAAGAACAATTTACACGATGTTCCTTGGGGAACTGGTCAGGGACAGGTTGAAGCGATTCTGCGTGAATTATCGGCACAAAAAAAAGATATTACGGTAATTATCGAATATGAATACGATTGGGAAAATAATCTTCCCGCCGTAACACAATGTGCCGCATTTTTCCGCAAAATTGTTTCCGCAAACCAACCGATTTGAATATTTTCCTCTTATTTTAACCACGAAACACGCGAAAAAGGTAGGCAATCCCTTCGCTGAAGGGTCGCGCCGGTTGAGTCTTTACTGACTCCAAAACGGAAGGCAATTCAGTTTGCCGTCGTTAATCTAATTCCCTGTCGGCTAAAGCCGACGGCGACCTTTCAGCGAAAGGTCGCCCACCTTCCGATTCGATACAACAATGTAATTAGTTGCAAAATTTCTATTGAAATCGGAGGTGTTATGGAATCGTAACAGCTTTGCCGTCATTGACAATAGCGATTGCTCCGAGAATTTCGGTAGATGTTGTTACTGAAATTGCCCGGACGGAGCCGTCGCCAAGTAAAAAGTTACAAATTCCGGCGTGCCAACTTCCAAAATTCAACGCCCGATTCGAATCAAGAAAAATAACATCGGTTGTTGCATCCGCAAATTCCTGTGGTCGGCGAAGCGGGGCGATGTCATCTACTCCGGTACCACTACGAGAACAAACAATCGGTCTTATTCCTCCCATTGAAGACCAACCTCCTCCAAAACATAAAAAGGACGCTTCACCGGAACGGTTCGCTGGTTCTCCACCGCCCGCTTTTCCTAACGGAACATGTTTTTCGCCAACAATAACCTGATTGCTGGTTCCGTCTTGCCACCAAGCCATCGAATCACGCGGTTCCCACGATTTAATATCGTAACCTAAAATGACATTAGCGATACGAAATGGTCCATTGATGTTATTACCATGAGTAATCGGGTCATAAATTTGCGTCCACCATTGCGTGTTAGTATGATTACTGCACATAACGGCAGCATAATCTCCAAGTGGTCAGTTACGGTCTGCGCTGTTGGCAACATCATTTCCAGTTGTACCTCGTGTGTAAATGGAAATACCGCTTCGACGTATCGGACATTTGTAAATCGAAATCGAACCAAAAGAATTTTGTTGAGTTTCACCAATATCGTTGAACCACAGATTACCGAAATTGGCATGGATTCCTCCGTGTCCGCTTGCCTTGCTGTCTGTTCCGGCGGCGTTCACTGCACCGGCAGCCATTGTGGAGGTACTACCAATCGCCGAATTGGACGTACCAATGAGGTCATACAACGATTGTTGTTCAACAAATGGGAAAATTAATCCCCAAATGGTGATACGCTGTGCCTCATCCCATTTCCGCGATCCCAACCCGACTGGTGGTAAACCGTTTCGAGTATCGTGAAAATTGTGAACACCAAGCCCGATTTGTTTCAAGTGATTGGTACACATCGACCGCCATGCGGCTTCGCGTGCCATTTGAACTGCGGGTAAAAGCATTGCGATCAACACGCCAATAATCGCAATCACCACAAGAAGTTCGACGAGAGTAAAACCGAACAGTGAAGAGCGAATCAAAGACAAAATATTTGAAGAGTTGTGTTTATCAAGAGAAAACTCTTCGTTTAATTTTTCCTTTTCAT
>JAISBG010000121.1 GCA_031266315.1 Planctomycetaceae bacterium
CACCCCCCCCCCCCCCCCCCCCCCGCCCAGTATGTAGGGAAGAGTTAAGAAACGAGAGCGGAGAGTGTTGGTTTTACCAATGTTTTTCCACAAAATTCTTATCTCTCGTTCGTTCTTCACCGTTTGGCTTTACATTGGTCGAACTTCTTGTGGTGATTGCGATTATCGGCGTGTTAATCGCTCTTCTGTTGCCGGCTGTTCAAGCCGCCCGCGAGGCGGCAAGACGTTCACAGTGCATCAACCACCTCAAACACCAAGGTATCGGAATACACAATTTTCACGGTACCACAGAGGGATTACCTCCCTATTTTATTGAGGAATACCGCCCCGGTTTTTGGGTTTTGTTGTTACCGTTTATTGAACAACAATCCCTGTACGATGACATCACCTCTTACAGTAGCGGTACGGGCATCTCACAAGATTTCCGTACCTATTGGGGAACATTATCAACACCGGAACAGAAAAAATCTCATGGTTCTGTTCCGATTATTAAATGTCCTTCACGGCGCGGCGGTGTTGCTTATACCGATGAGTATCGTCGTGGTCCGCAAACTGATTACGCTCCGGTCATTTATCTGCGCGGAACGACTCCTGCCGGTCAAACAACGGCTTCGAATATTAATAACTGGTGGTCAGTGGCGTTCTATGACCGTGCCAACTGTGGATCCGCCGTCAACTTGAGTCGTAAAAATAATTCCCCGTTTAAAATGGCAGAATTGCAAGTTGACGGTAATCTCAATACATGGTTACCTCCCAATTCATTTGCCGACTGGATTGATGGAACGAGTAACCAACTTATTGTTGGAGAAAAGTATATCCCGCCGGATTATCTCGGTAAATGTGTCGAAAATCCTGTTACAAGCGGTTTAGTTCCAAGTGACGTACATCCTAAGGCTGTACGAACCGATTGTAGCGGATTTAATCTGGGTTCTGAGCATTATTCCGCATTGGCATGTTTAATGCACAATTATGCGGCTCCTGTCGGTGCTCTCGTCAAACGGGCAGAAGATGTGATAAAACTAGAACCAACCGGCAGCTATGGTTTTGGCTGTTATCATCCGGGAATTTGTAACTTCCTCAAAGGTGACGGTTCGGTCATTCCCGTTCAGAATAATACCGCTGATATTATACTTCTGATGTTGGCAGATGTCGGCGACGGCGGAATACCGACATTGCCTTAATTGTAATATTTCAGTGGAATTTTCATACAGATAAAACTCAAGAGGTGGGCAAACATAAAGTAGGCAATCACAAGGTGGGCAATCACAAGGTGGGCAACCGTTCGCTGAACGGTTGCGTCGGCGATAGCCGACTTTGTCCCTGTTTTCGTTTGGCAATTTGACTCCAAAATGGAAAGTAACACAATTTGCCGTCGTTAATTTGATTCACTGTCGGCGAGTACGCCGACGCGACCTTTCAGCGAAAGGTCGCCCACCTACAAATGGTTGCCCGCCTGACGTTAATCAATTTTTAACGAAAATTCCATAAATAATAACCATTTTTGAATTTTAAAAACACTATGAAAAACTATTTTATTCTTTTTGTATTTTTGTTTCTGTTTCCTTTCCTTTTCGGTTGTGGTCATCCGAAAGTAACAGGAACAGTCAAATTCGATGACGGGACACCGTTGACATCGGGAGGTGTTTCGTTTATCAATTTGCCGTATCAGGCAACCGGAGCGATTAAGTCTAACGGCAGTTACGAAATGTTCGAACTGAAATCGGGAGACGGTGTTCGACCGGGAACGTATCAGGTAACCGTTTCCGCAACAACCGGCGGCGGAAGTGATGGAACTCCGCTTGTTTATTTGATTGATCCGAAATTTGAAAATCCGTCCACATCCGGTTTAACCTGCGATGTTAAAGGAAATACCGTGTTCAATATTACCGTTACAAAACCAGTAAAATAATTGCTGATTCTACCGCATTAATTAATGATGTCCAAGCATTGAAAAGCCGGTAGGACTTGAATTGGAATAACCCCGTAGGAGTGTGAAGTGCATAACCGGCGGTGAAGCAAAACGCAACCGCCAGAGATGTTTCTTCGCTCTGCAAGGGCAATGCGTAACACCCTACTACGTTACGGTGGGTTGTTACGCATTGCCCTTGCAGGGCAGAGGAAAACTTGCAATCCTACTGGTACCAATACTGCAATATTGCGACCGAAAAAATGTGGGCAATTCATCAAAAACTTCGCTGAAAGGTCGCCCGCCTGATGATTGCCTACCTTTGATGAGTTTTCGGTTTGTTGGTGTGGATTGTTGCAAAAATTTATGGTTTTATACCGCTGATGAATCTTGTGATATGTTGGAACGCTTCGGGAGCGTTACCAATACCGCCGTGATTATAGCCTTTAATTTCGTAAAATTCGATATGCGGATGTTTCATTGCCCGAAGCGATGCTGCCATAAATTCGTTTTCCTGAACTCGAACCGGCATGTCACGCTCGCGGTCACCAAGAACCAACAAAATCGGCGGAGATTCTTTTGAAAGATAATGTAACGGCGCGTTTTCGTCAATGATCGGAAAATAGTCCGGTTGCGGAT
>JAISBG010000440.1 GCA_031266315.1 Planctomycetaceae bacterium
CAAATATTCGTTTTGATGTTTCGTAAACGGTTACAAAAGAAATTGTAATCCTACTGAGATATTTTCAAACAAATTGACTTTTAATAGAAATTCGTGTACACTTCATAAATTCGTAACCGTTGTAATATTTTAGTCTGCCCTACTGCGTGCAATCCCATGAAACCTATTTTGATTTTGACCAATGTTTTTTGTTTGATTTTGTGCTTTCCGTTGTTTGCCGAAGACCGTCTCTGGACTGACCGCGCCGGCAAATTTCAAGTCGAAGCAACTCTTCTTGACTTTGACGGAAAAGAAGTAAAACTGAAAAAAAAGGAAGACGGTAAAATTATTTCATTGGATTTGGAAAAACTCTCCTTGCCCGATCAAGTCTATGTCAAAAAAACATTGGAATCGCTCGGCAAAAGTGAAGAATCAAAACCGGTTGAAAAAAATTCTGTTGACACGGAAAAAGAACCGGAACCTTCGCCGAAAAAAAATTCTTCAAGAACCTCCCGTAAACCAACAATTGACGACGACGAAGAGGATGAAGAGGACAATGAGGACAATAACGATGAAAACAAACCGGCTGGCAAAAAATTTGACGGCGCATTTCGCGGGAAAATTCCTGCAACACGAATTTCCAACGCCCGTCAGATTCGAGTTGATCTTACCAAACCGGGTTGGTTGATTTCACCGGATGCTGCACCGGCGGCTCTTGATTTTCCGTTACAGCCGATGGTGTTTCCGTACCGTAAACAGGATTTTTCCACCCATGTTAAAATAGAAGGAATTGGTTTTGCCGCAGAATCGCCGGAAAAAATACTTGCCGCACTCTCTTTTTCTTCCAGAGGCGATACGTTTGCAACCCAAGTGTCTATCGGTAATTTGAAAACTCTTGAAATTCGTTCTCAAATATTTCCTGTTCGATTATTCCCGCTTGCACTTTCGCCGGACGGGTCGAAGGCTCTTTTTATTCAGGAAACAACAGAGGGACGTGACAAATATAAAAGACATCTGACCATTGCCGATACAACACAACCGAAATTTCCATGTATTGCTGTTTTCATTCCTTTTGCCGAATTGAAAAAAGATCGCGGGTTTGATTCGGAAGTTGATGTTGAGTGGGCGGAGTGGATTGATAACGAACACTTATTGGTTCAATCACGGAGCGGAAGAATTGTGTTACTGAAAACAGAAACCGGTGTTGCCGTCTGGACACTGAATGCTTCCAATACCAGGTCGGTAACATTATCGCCGGGCAAAAAATATATTCTTGCTTGTTGCCGAGATCGTAGCAATGTCCATGTTTTACTCGAAACTCTTTCAGGGAAACCTCTCGGACAGTTACACTCGTCCAAAGATTCTAAGGCTCCCGATTCCATGACGCGATTTGTGTTTTCGCCGGACGGAACCAAACTTGCCGCTTATGAAAGCGGAAGAGTTCATCTGTGGGACGCAACCAACGGAACCGCAACAGAATCATTTTATGTCGGAACAATATCAAGTTATCATCGGAATTTGTTCTGGATTAATCCGCATTATTTGTTGATTAGCGGTACTTTGGTCGATACAAGGCAACAGTTGCCCATTTGGAAATACACGGATACTCAACAGGAAGATGTTGTTTTTGCCGGAAAATATTGGCACATTAAACGTCCTGAATCTTCCCATTCAAACAATTTTGCGGTTTTGGGATTGCCTTTACCGCACAACACCATGCCGAAATTACCGTTGTTGTCGGACAGTCAGAAATATGTGTTCCGTCCGGGGATTTTGGTCAGACTGAATATCGATACGGCAATTCCCGATTATGATAAAGTTCGGAGTTATATTCAGAATATGTTACGAATGAACGGAATCAAAGTTGCCGACAGCGGGACAATCTCACTAAAAGTAACACTAAAAGCGGAACCGGCAAAAGAAATTTATTACGGCGACCATTTTATGATCACACGCAATATTACCGGACACGCGAATTTTACACCGCATACAATGGGATACCAATTGGAACAGGACGGCAAAATTTTATGGGAAACAAATTTTAAAACTTCTCCGCCTTCTCCGATTAACAATGAAGATCTAAAAAATCGTTCACTTCAGGAAGTTGTCAATGAAAAATCGAAATTGACATCATACTGGTATCTTTCGGTTGAAATCCCGAAAAAAATTCCTTTCGATAAAGCCGGAACGTCTTCTCTGATTCCAACCGGACGAAAATATTGAACAGAAATTCAAAATTCGTGTACGAGTAAAACTCAACAGATAAGGTGGACAACTACAAGGTGGGCGACCTTTCGCTGAAAGGTCGCGTCGGCGTTAGCCGACAGTGAATCAGTTTAACGACGGCAAATAGTGTTACCTTCCGTTTTGGAGTCCGTAACGACTCAACCGGCGCGACCGTTCAGCGAACGGATCGCCCACCCATTTTCGCCGATAGTGAATCAAATTAATTGCGGTAAATTGTATTGCCTTCCGTTTTGGAATCAGTAATGACTCAACCGGCGCGACCGTTCAGCGAACGGATCGCCCACCCATTTTCGCCGATAGTGAATCA
>JAISBG010000483.1 GCA_031266315.1 Planctomycetaceae bacterium
TTTTCAAAAATAATTTTTTGGATTTTTTGGAAAACAACACGACATCATTCATTTATTAACGCAAATATTTTTTTAACGGACATAATTTTTTCCTTTTTTAAAAGGTTAAGGTTATTGAATAAACAATCAAATAGATAACAAACTAACGGCAACCGGATACGTAGGTACCTTCAGCGTAAGGGTTCAACGCAGTAACGGTGAACCGGTACAACTCAATGCGTATTTTGGACGCAAAGATTCATTTGAATATTGAGACAGAAATCCTGAAAAGGATCAATCAGACACAGACACCAAACGGCGGAGCGCGACAAGAAGGAACTCCGTAAACAGTTTGAACTATTGAAGTTGCTGTTTTTGCAACGAGTTCTGAAAGATTGTTAGCGGTTTCCGGCAAAACGATGGCAAACACAAACAATGGAACTGCAACATGAAGAAAATGACACAGATCACATTCTCCGTGCGGTTCAACAGATGAATAAACCAGAGACGCTGAACAACATTCCGAAATATGTTCGGATTGATTGTTACAGTTACTGTGGTGAACATGCCAAACCGGAGCGAAAACCAGAGCAAAGACGTACACAAACAACGATCCCATAACCGTGATTCGCTGTAATGTTTTACGAAAAACTTTTCTCATAGCATAAACTCTCATAAAGGAAACAAAACTCAATTGGTCCTATTATAAGATAGATTGTTTTATTGTCAATATGGTTTTTTTGATTTTTTGGTTAATCGATTCTACTGCGTGATCTCTGAAATTGGTATTTTTGAGATACTGATAACCGCAATCTTTGACTAAAGCAACTTCTAAAAACCTATTTTTTGACAGGATTTACAAAATTTACAGGATAAAAAAAATCCCTGATTCTACCGGATTAGGTGTTCCCACTGGAATCGTAAAATAATAGGTAATATTTCATCGGCAATCATCAGGTGGGTGCCTTTTGTAGGTGGGCGACCTTTCGCTGAAAGGTCGCGTCGGCGTACTCGCCGACAGTGAATCAAATGAACGACGGCAAATAGTGTTGCTTTCCGTGTTGGAGCAATGCAAACTCAACCGGCGCAACCGCCCAGCGGGCTTTTTGATAAATAGCCCACCTCTTTTCGCGTTTAAAACAAACTTTCCAATGCTTGGACAACTAATCCGGTAGAATCAGAAAAATCAAACAAAATCCGGTAAATTATGTATGTTTTGTCAAAAAATAATCTTTACTATTTGTTAAAAGTTTTTAGAGTTATCTTAATACATTATTGTGGTTGCGAAGTGTATTTAATTAACGCTTCAGGTCAGCGATGTAAAAACTGCCATAAGTGTGAACACGGTCAATTTTATGTAATTCTTGCGCTGTTGCAGTATCCAATTCCAGAATTTCACCAAGATTTTTTTTCTGACCATTGATCACAACAGGAACCGTATCAATATATTCCGTTCGCAAACCGCCGCTACGCCAAAGTATTCGTGTTTGATCGGCGGCACGGTCAAGAATTGCCGCCCATTCGTCAACCAACGCATTGTAAAGATGATACGATAACCAGTCCATGTGATCCAAAAGAACAAACCGGGAAATCTTAACATCGTGCTTTCGCAAAAATCCTTCCACCGTATCAGAATGTGTACTGATTCGATCCACAAGTCCGCCTTTAAGAGCTTCGAAATTTTCTTGTTCCAAATATTCCGGACAACAACCCGGAGTGTAACTTCCTGTTGCATAAACCCGCCAGAAATAATTGTCACGGATCGGCAATGTTCCAAAAACCGTGTCAAGACAATCCTGAATAAATTTGACAATTCCGCCATCATACTGCGTTTCAATCTGCTTCCGTTGCGCAAGCGGAACACCAAGAAGTGAAAGTGTTGTGTCTCGATTCATAATAAACCGGACAAGACGGCTCCATAATTTTTCACGCATTTTGTTGAACCAAATATCGTGTTGTTCTTCCAATGATTTCGCGTTGAGAATTTCGTGAACATATCCCCGCAATTTATAACGGTCAATAAGACTATTGATAATCCGCGCAAAAGTTCCTGTTGTTCCGCAAAAATAAAAACTTTTACGTTTACCGTCAAAATATTTTCGAATACGCCGATCCCAATATTTTTTTGCCCAAGGCGAAAGATTTTCGCGTAATTTTGCCTGATAAATTCCTTTGATTCCGATGACCCGCCCGTAACCGAACATTTGAAAAAATGTTTCGTAATCAAGATTCCGTATCGCGGACATTTTCAATTCCAGTAACGCATTTTGACGCGGATTCATATCCACCGCGTAAACATGATTTAAACCGGTCAACGCATAAGAAAGAGCGTTACAACCCGCCGAAGTAATTACGAGCAAATTATCATCCGGTGTCAAATTGAGAACTTGTTTGTCAAGTCTCGGATCTTCCCAGCAGGTGTTGTACACAAGATTATTACCGTGAACAATCCGAAAAACGCGCCCACTCATCCATTCACTAATACGATTCATAACAACTTACAGGAAACTATTGTTGAAATCAATACAGACAATTACTACGCAAAGTATATCAGGCAAAACAGAAAAAAACAGAGACCGAAAGAAAAAAATTAGTAATCTTTCAATAGAATTTTCGTTAAAAAGGATAATAAGTTTTTCCTAATAACTGTTCACGACAAGTCCAAATAA
>JAISBG010000574.1 GCA_031266315.1 Planctomycetaceae bacterium
AAAAACAGAAGTTGTCAATAAAATGCAACAAAATAAAATAGACTGGGTCACAGCAACAAGTCCCGCAATCGCCGAATCGCTCGTAAATATGTTCGGCGAATCTCTAAGAAAAACAAAAATAATAAGCATAAGCCCAATCACCACCCAAAAACTAATCTCCCTAAATTTCCCACCAACAAAAGAAGCAAAAGAAGCAACAATAAACGGAATCATAAACGAAATTCAGTAAAAAAAAGAGAACGCGAAAAACGCGAAACGAAGATCGCGAAAGGGCGCGAAAATCTAATTTTCGCGCCCTTCGTGAAAACTATTTTTGTCCCTAAAGTTCCTTTTGTCCCAGCGGTTTCAAGTTAAGCATAAAGCTAAATTATAACCAATGTTACAATATTAGAGCAATTGATAGTTTTTGACGGTCAGTATTATTGTTTGCCTTAACAATAGCGGATTTAGGAAAAAATTTGACTATTCAGTGAAAATGGTATATTTTTTTGTTTGAGAAATCCGTGTATTTGCCAGTTGCCGTTTTCGAAGATTTCCAGAAACGAAAATGAGTTATTTTTCAAACTGGAACCTTCGATAACAGCTGACAACGTACAATAAGAAATTCCTGCTATTTCCTTGTAATCGCCGCCGTGTTCGTGTCCTTGTAAAACGAGTTTTACTTTGCCCGACTCTTCCAATAACTTTCGCACACTGTCTGCATTTTTTACAGCAATCGGCTTTTGATTTTCAACATCCAAACGTTGATGCAGAAAAGCAATCGTTGGTAATTTTGTTGCAGCCAAATCGGATTTGAGCCAATCAAGTTCCGCGTCCGGCAACTTCGTATCTGTCCATTGGGCGTTATTTCGACCGTAAGGTGTACCATCTTGTCTGAAGCAAGCGTCAAGTATGACAAAATGATAACCGTTCTGGTCGAATGAAAAGTAGGATTTTTCTTGACCAATTTCGTCAAGAAATTCATCTTTCGTCAACGTTTCGACACAATGATTACCAAGTACGTAATACCGTTTATTTGAAATCTTCTTCAATTCGGTATTGATAATTCGCAGATGCTTTTTGTCTTTTTCCGGAGCTTTGACCGAATCGATCAAATCGCCAAGCTCAACAAGAAAATTTAGTCTCTGCTTATTCAATTCATTAGCAGCGGCAACAACTTTATTCGGCGATTCCCGATAATATCGATTTCCCGCGCGTTCTTTGTCCGCATAATGAATATCCGTCAACAAACCGATTCGCAACACCGATTTCTTGACCTCTACAACTTCAGCACCAAGACAAAACGGCGAAACAATCGCTCCACCAAAAACAAGCGTCCCTCGACAAAGAAACGCCCGACGACTCAACTGATTACTGGATTTATTGTATAACATAATTTTAAATGTTAGAGGTTATGTAACCGTTCACGATGAATCAAAGTAAACGGTTACGAAAATTCAATACTTTGAAATATCAATTGTCAACAGACAATTTTTTCCTTCGACCGTCAAATCAATCGGGCTTGTTTCGCTTGATTGGAGGTTTTGGGGAATGATATTGTTCTTTTCGATAAAAGCGTTGCGTTTTGCCGCTTTTGCTTCTTGTTCGGCTTCGGGTAAAGTTGTTTCCTGTGGATAAAACTGCAAATCTTCCGGCAATGGAACATTTCGCATCAGAACAACTTTATATTCTCCTGCGGCAGCACCGGAAACGCTTTTATCACGCACCGATGTTACAATCACCGCAACGCCTTGCTTATTGGTTGCCGCGCTGCAACCGCGAAGCGATTGCTCTTGTTTGTTGACAAGCGAAACCAAAACGTTTTCTATCGGCTTGCCTTGATCTGTTACGGTAATTGTTACCGGATGCAAGTTCCGAAGTTCCGGCGGAGTTTGTGAACATCCGACAAATAATAACAGCAATGGTAACACAACTATAAAATAACGCATTTTTTACTCCTTATTTGGATTTTAGATTTTAATTGATTAGTAGTTTTATTGAAGTACGGGCAATTATAATTTGCCCGTACTCCAAAGTTTTTCATTATGGTAACGACACCGCTTCACCGCCGTCGCGACTTCCCGCCGCACCCCAAACGCCGAATGGCGAAGGTCCCGTAACTGCGCCTTGTGAATTAATTTGTCCGGCAGGATAAGTGTCTGCCGTACCCGCATCAACCGTTTCCGAAACAAAACGCACGGAACCGTCCAGTAAACACGCATTCACTCCGCTGGTGTGAAAACTTGTTAATGGAACGACGGAAGTCCAAGTTACTGCACCGTAATAACATCCTGGCGCATTTGGCGGCATAATTGTCGTCAAACAGCCCCATTGAGGTCCGCCCGCATAATTCCAACCGAAGTTACTTCCGTACTGTCCCATAGTAATAGGAGAAGCGGCGAGATATTCTCCATTCGCGGCTAAATCATAGATTGCTTTTCGGCTTTTCAATGTTGAGGCAACGGTAGAACTTCCCGCATTCCATATTGCGGAACTGGTTGTGTTTGGAAATGTCGTTTTGACCTTTCTGGATGCTTGACGGCATAGAATCATCGCCCGTTCACCGAAAACCAACGTGTTGCTTGTTCCGTCTGTAACAGCTGACATATCAATATACTGACCTTTGCCGACTGCTCCGCGATAACTAGCTCCGTTAAGCAATGTTCCATCACCGGGGCTGTCGCCAACAATAAATTTGTAATTACTTCCGGCGGTGTGATCGTTTGGCTTGGAACTGGTAACGCCATTGGACGGGCAGTACAGAGATGCAATACTTATAGCCAATGGGTTATTTGCCCCACCATCGCCGGAAGTAATTGTATTTGGAATATTCCAAATATAGGAATCTCCCTGATTGGTTACTTTTTCTGAATTGA
>JAISBG010000629.1 GCA_031266315.1 Planctomycetaceae bacterium
GACATTTCACCGTGTTTTTTGGGGCATGATTCAAGGCGTTTTCTACAAAGTTTTTCATTGTTAAGTTCCTTATCTACAAGGTTTTTTGAAATTCCCGCGTTCTATCTGCCGCAATACAACACAGCGAAAAAATACAACGCGATTGAATAAGATATAAAGTTTATAAAAAATAAAGCCGGATGTCAAGAGAAATCTTTCTTTTTTGAGAAAATTTTGATCGTTTCGGAATTTTGGAATCATTACCAACAGGTCAATCAAGTTAGTATAAAAAATCGGAATCAACGCTTTCTGTAATAAATTCATATTTTCCATTGCCAAGCGGTTTTGTTTTGCCGAATTTTGATTGGAGCGGTTTGTTTTTTAGTTTCGTTAAACTTTCCGGTAACGTAAAAATACCTTTGGTATTACCGCCGGTTCCGATTACGATAATCCGGTAATTGCCCTCATCATCCAGCAATGCGGCGGCTTCGACCGCGTTTGGGGGTTCACTCTCGACAACAAGTTCAAGCGGTTTTTTTGTACTCAAAATAAATGGTTCGAGTTCCTTGACCGGTTTGATCATTTCGACAACCTTTGCCCATTCCCGTTCGGCAACTCCGCTATCGGGAAGAACTTGTTCGTAACGCTGACAAATATCAAAGTTACTATAAAAAATGAACCCTTTTGCCCCCAACATTGCGGCATACAACGCCATTGCCCGCATTTCTTCAAGTGTTGGAAAATGCGACTTAGCGAAGTTTTCCGGTTGGTTTTTCATTTTGTAAATCCCCCAGTTGAAAATTTGCGGAACAACCCAAACCGGTAAACCTGTCGAACTACCTGCCGTCATCGCAACTTTAATATGTTTGATCGACTGCTCTCTATCCTTCTCCGAAATCGGATAGGGATCAACTCCGATGATGTCGCCGGAAATTCCATAATAAGGTAAATCCTCATATCGATACGTTAATGTCCATGTCGGATGCCATGGATCAATTCGGCTAATCAATTGCCGTAACGTAAGAACTAACGGAACATCTTTGCGTACCTCCTCATCGCTAACGTACCACGCCAGCAATGCAGGATGATCTTTAATCGTTTTCACTGCAAATTCCGAAACAGCGTCAATACCTTCCGTTCCGCCCCATTTTTTTCGGGAACCTCCTTGATGAGCAAACTGATCTTTAAGCGAAAAAATCAATTTGAGACCATATTGATCAATGAGATCAAGACCGGCAAGCACATTTTTTGTATCATCTTTAAAATCTGTTTTTCCTTTCAATTCAAGACTGTTATACAATTGCAAACAATTAAATCCTGCGTCTTTGAGACGTTGATAATTTTTTTCGTCGGCAAAACCATACACACCCAACGGCATGAACAGTTGACCATTTACGACGGCACGATTGTATTCGTCAATGACACAGGCGTTTTTCGGCGGCGGTGTTTGCGGATAGATATTGAGTTGGAATTTTTCTTCCGCAATTATTGTTTTCGTTTCCAGATTGGCAAGTTTCGCGGTGATTTCAACTTGACCCGGTTGTAATGTTACGGTATCGGCGGAAAAGTCAAGACCATTTTGTTTTAATAAAATGTCTTTCGATTTTCCGGCGTTGATAACAGTTGCCAACATTCGAACTTGTTTCGGAATTTCTGATTCAGTGCGCAACGAAAATTTTCCCTGATCACCGAAAAAGGAAAGCCGATCCGGTCGGGTCAACAGAATTGCGGGAGCAAATTCAATAGTTCGGACTTCCAGATCGTCGTACCAGATTTTACCGGTAATTTTTTTTGCAAGATAAAACGTCAGATGAGTATTGGAATATTCCGCAGAGGGAGCCTTGATCGAAAGTGAAATTGATTGCCAATCGGTTCCGATAGAAAATACGTTTCCATAAAAACCGCCTGCCCATTTTTTGTTTTTCGAATATTCAACACAAATTGCAGCGATATTACCGGCATCTTCTGTTTTTTTGATTCCTTCCGCGCGAACCCAAACATTGATAAGATAATATTGGTTTGGAACAAGATTTTTGAGTGGAATTGACCACAAGGGATAGGAGTTCGGATCGGTTCGCTCGTAAAAGAGTGCGGCTGTCCCATTTCGACCTTCGGCGGCTTTAATCGCGTAACCCGGCAATAATTTTTGTGCAACATCTTCCGGCGTGTCAAAACCTGTTGCCAAAACAATTTCGGATATTGCTTCTGCGGTCGGAAATGTTTTAATTGTTGCAAGTTCTTCACTTTCGTCCGAAAAAACAGAAAACACCGAAAAGAACACAACAGTAAAAAATAACGATAGTTTCGGCATGAAATAAAATCTCCTTGAAATAGATACGCTTCCGATTAAAACCGGTAAATTCACCGTCAAAAACAATGAGTTGTTAATTATAACAAATAAATTTTAGAAAAAAACCTCTGAGACTCTTACGTTCCTAAAAAAGTCCGTAGGACTTATACATGGATAACCCCGTGCAAACGAAGTGCAGCACGGGGGACGTAATCACATCACACGGAACGAACTGCGTAGCAGTTCAATAGACTCATCGTGTCAAAACATCAATCAATCCTGTGTTCCAGTATTTTTCTGTTGAACTGCGACACAGTTCGGGAAAGGGGGGAAGGTCGCCGCTTACCCGAGCTGCGCTTGCACGGGGTTATCCATATACAAGCCCTATGGACTTAAGAATCATGAGCAAATACATTACCTGCACTTTGATTATTCGTGAACGATTACAAACTTG
>JAISBG010000683.1 GCA_031266315.1 Planctomycetaceae bacterium
AGAATATCTGATAAAATTTGATACAATACGTGAGGAGTGAATAGTTGATAGTGAATAGTGCCGCAAGCGGAAATTTACGGCAAACTCAATAATTCGCTTGCGGCACTGCTTACTATCAACTATTTACTGTGTATTTCACTATTCACTATTCATTATTCACTAAACAAATGGGTATTCGTTTTTTTTGTCCAAACGGGCACAAATTGAATGTCAAAGAACATTTAGCGGGTAAAGCGGGATTTTGTCCGGAATGCGGGGCAAGGCTTATTATTCCGTTACAGAGTACGCGGAAAAGCAGCAAGGAACTTCACGAACTTAATGAACGTAAAGAAAATTTTTCCGATGCCAATCCGGTTTCTCCGGCAACATCCGCACAACCAAAGCCGTTGGAAATGTCAACAGAGCCGGTTGTGACATCCGAAAAGATTATCAATCCGATTTTGCAGGATCAAACGGTGGTTTGGTATGTTCAGGTTCCCGGCGGTCCGCAATACGGTCCGGTTACCGGACAAACAATCCATTCCTGGATTCAGGAGCGGCGTATCGAACCGGCAATGCTTGTTTGGCGTGAAGGTTGGACAAATTGGCTAGAAGCCAAAAATGTTTTTACCGAATTAGAAAATATTTCCCATTGATATTTATACCATAACCATTTTTCATAATTATTCAG
This sequence comes from Planctomycetaceae bacterium, assembly GCA_031266315.1. Taxonomy (GTDB): domain Bacteria; phylum Planctomycetota; class Planctomycetia; order Pirellulales; family Thermoguttaceae; genus WRKP01. The sequence goes on from JAISBG010000683.1 coordinate 671, forward strand.
TGGAATTTTTGTTAAAGATAGGCAATCATCAGGTGGGCGACCTTTCGCTGAAAGGTCGCGTCGGCGTTAGCCGACAGTGAATTAGATTAACGACGGCAAATTATGTTGCCTTCCATTTTGGAGTCAATAACAAACCAACCGGCGCGACCCTTCAGCGAAGTTTGTGACGAATTGCCACCTTGATTGACCAGTTGATGATGACTCTAAAAAATTCTAAAACAACAAAAGTTTCTCAAAAAGAAAGATTCCGCTTGACTTTTGGTTTTGATTTGTGTAAACTTGAATCTTATTGAATCGGCGTGCGTTTTTTTGCTGTGTTTTGTGGCAAACGTTTCGCAATGATTTCAATAAACCCTTGTAAATAAGGAACATAACGATGAAAAACTCTGTTGAAAACGCTTCGGAAAATTCACGGAACAATTGGGTAAAAAATTCGGTGGAAAGTCAAATGTTAAAATGGGAAAGTCAGGGGGGGGGGGGCAGTATGTAGAGAAGAGTTAAGAAATGATAGCGGAGAGTGTTGGTTTTCCCAATGTTTTTCCGCAAAATTCTTACAACTCATTCGTTCTTCACCGTTTGGCTTTACATTGGTCGAACTTCTTGTGGTGATTGCGATTATCGGCGTGTTAATCGCTCTTCTGTTACCGGCAGTGCAGGCCGCACGGGAAGCCGCGCGGAGAATGCAATGTTCCAACAATCTAAAGCAAATTGGTATCGCAGTACATAATTTTCACGATACCCACGGTGGAGTTGTACCGCTTACAATCGGTTCGGATGACGATAAATATGCGCGGGTTTCGTTTTTCGTTCTCCTCTATCCTTTTACAGAACAAGTAAATTTGTATCAGTTTTTTGCTTCCAATACATGGGGAGGAAGTAATGGAATAACCATTGCTGTCGGGGCATTTAACGGAACAACCGCGCCAGGATGGTGGACGAATGCCAAAGCAGAATATCCCGATTTTCCAAAGATGATTGCTTCTGTCGGTACCTATCGTTGTCCAACTCGACGAGGTGCGAATTTAAGTTACTTTGACGAAGCCACAGTACAAGATCTGCCTGGTCCTCTAGGAGACTATGCAACCCCAATTCTTAATATCGGTAGCGAATATTGGCATAATTGTTATCGTCCTAGTTCTCTTAGTGATTATTTAAATTTTCGCGGACCTTTACGAGTTGCGGTTCATAATGGCACGAGCACCGGAGCAAAATCATTTGCTCTTCGTGATTCTTTTGCTTCGTGGACGGACGGTACCAGTAATCAATTGGTTCTTGGTGAAAAACATATTCCGGCGAATCGAATAGGAATTAGCAAAAATGGCACAACAGCATCTGTACGAGATAACATTGGCGATTGTACTTATGTTGTCGGCGCACGGTGGGGGTTATCTGGGTGTGCTAGAAATATTTTGAGTCAATCGCCAAAATTAGCTTCCTCTGGCGATATAGAATATGAAGCAGACGGAATCCAACCTGTCAATGGACCAACCGGAGGAAGCGATACTTGGCACACCAGTAAGACAAACGCGTTGAATGGCGGATATGATTTCGGAAGTTCCCATTCGGGAATATGTCAATTTCTTATCGGAGATGGTTCCGTACGTTCAATCTCTAATACCGTTCCAAAAAGAAATATCCTTGCCTTATTGGTTCAAGTTGATGATGGTGAAGCCGTTACTCTTCCATAATAAAACGTAAAATGAAGGAGACTCAATTATGATGTCATTAAAAATATCGTACTTATTACTGCCGTTTTTGGTGTTGTTGAATGGGTGTTATTCAGGAAATGTGAAAGTTCATGGAACAGTATTATTTCCAGACGGACAACCATTAACAAAAGGAATTGTTGTTTTCCAGTCGGAAACACATGTTGCCAAAGGAACGCTTGATAATTCAGGAAAATTCGTACTTAGTTCGGTCAGTATTGCAGACGGTATTCCGCCCGGAATTTACAAAGTTTTCATTACACTTGCGTCGATTCCTGACAAAAATTTCGTTCCTCCCCCCAATGAGCCTGATGCAATGAACTACATCAGTTTAATTGCAGATCAATATACTTCCGCAGAAAAAACACCTTTAACCTGTGAAATTATCAAAAGCGGAACACAACGCTTTACTGTTGAACCGCCTTTGAAATAGATTTTAAATAACAGAATTATACTCATCACACTTGAATTTTAGGTTTTTAAGAGAGTGTTCATTGTTCGTCTCGTCCCTATTGATTAAAAAGTCCCTTTTGTCACTCATGTCCCTTACAAAAACGAAAAGCGAAATTTAAAGTGTGAAAAATATATTCCAATTTTATTATTCCCGTACAACAACGATTCGGTCGATGTACACGGCGTCAACTTCGTTGGGGCGTTTCGGCGGAGCGAACCAGAAATTGTGTCCCGGTTTGAGAGCAATGGTTCCCATGTCAACCCAATGATATTCCGTTCCCAAAATTTTTGAAACGGGAACTGATTGGCTCACAACGCCCTTCTTTTCCTTGTAATCGTAAACTCCCAGCGTCATTGCGATTCCTTCGGTCGTTTGGGCATCGCAACGAACTGCTGCGTAAAGCCGATATTTCGGTTCACCTTCCGTCGGAGTTTTCGCCGTTTTCAAAGCAAGCAACGAACGGTCAAAATTGTAACTCGTTGCCCATTCAAAATGGTTGCCCGGCATTTTAACCGCTTGACCATTCGATGCCTTTTCGTCGTCAATAACAAAAGTCCATTCGCCAAGTTTGTGTGTATCAAATTCAAAATTTTGTACGTTATACCAATTATTCTTTGGCAAGTCTTTACAAAAATCCGGCGGTGCGGCGAATAAATCGAATTTCAGTTTTTGCCGTATATTTTGTTCAAATAATTCAAATTTATCTGCCTCACTCCATGGTTCTTTGTGGAATGTTACATCAAATTCCTTACAGCGGGCGAAAAAATCGTCAACAATTTCTTGCGGTTTTTCCAATTCGGAAAACGGTTGTTCTGTTAATTCCGCTTCACGGCGAAGCGCATAATATTCTTTCAACACGACAAGATCAATCGAAATTTTTTCGCGCCGAAGACGATTCCGTACAGTTTCATCTTTTGTTGTTTCGATTGTCCTGTTCATTAGTGTAACTGCCTTGATTAACGTTTCCGTATTAAGCCAGTCGCCGGTCGAATTTCTGAAACAACCAAGATACGCATCGGATTTTTCCGCACTGTCAAGAAGCAGATTCCAATATTCTTTCAAAAGCGGAGCAGCATCATTTCCGTAATAACCGTTCAAAAATTCATCGAACAATTTCGTTTCGTCAAGTTCCTGATTCCATAACAAATGTGAAATTACCCAGTTTCTCATACGCACAAAATCTCCGGCAGTACAATGAGCGTCGCCTTGTTCAAATAAACCAATCGTGTGATGATCCGTGAAAAACCGGATATTCGGAGCCAAAACCCGAAGATTCGGATGCGGCAGCATGTAAGCGGTAAAATTAGTAACGTAATCCCAAACGAAAAGATGATCGGCGATTTTACTCCAACCTTCAATGTCTTCTCGTAACGGTTTATTCTGTTCGCCTGTTGCAAGCGGCTGGACAAACGAACATTCAATCGTGCAAAGCCGAATAACAACATTCTTTCGCGGCTTTACAAGTTTCGGCGGTTTTCGCGTGTATTGGTAAGCAAGCGTTTCAACCCAAACATCGGGAAATTCCTTTTCAATCGCTTCGGCAACTTTGTTGACAAAACGAATCAATACGCCGGATTGACCGCCTTCCTCGTCGGCAATTTCGGTACAATTTTTACATTCACAATAACCGTGCCAATCATTTTGGCTAATCGAAACGAATTTAGCTTCGGGGTTTTTACGAAGTGATTCAATCGCGTTTTTGGTCAATTCTTCACACATTGCCTCGTTGGACAAACAGAGTTGAGTGTGATCGTGTTTCCGTTCACCTTTAATTTCGCTGTACCAATCAGGATGTTCCGCAAAATATTTTTCCGGCGGCAACAACGGAAAGAAGGAATGAACAAAATATTGAAACCGATGATGTCCGCCGTATTCCGGTGTTGTGCGAACCATATTGCCGTTACATTTCATCCGTGTTGCGAAAACACCGTCGAATGCGTCACGATAAAACGCTTCCCGATAAATCAATTTCGG
>JAISBG010000689.1 GCA_031266315.1 Planctomycetaceae bacterium
TATTTGCTTTGATGTTTCGTGAAACGTTACGAATTATTAACCATTAACCAACTATTTTACTATGAAAAAATTGCAAAAAACTTTAGCGGTCATTTTTTGTACCATTACAATTTCTTTAACCAACTATTTTACTATGAAAAAATTACAAAAAATTTTAGCGGTCATTTTTTGTACTATTACAATTTCTTTGTTTGCCGAAGCATTTGCCGAAGAAATTCCATTGAAGATTGACACTGATTTTCCCGGCGGTAATATCAAAGTTCTTGGTATTGACGGCGACACGGTCAAGTTACAGCAAGACCTTCGTGACACTGCCGGAAGTTGGTTTTACTGGTCATTCCGTATTCGCGGAGCCGAAGGACGGATATTGAATTTCGTTTTTACGGAAGGTGTTATCGGTGCACGCGGTCCGGCAGTCAGTACGGATGGCGGTTTGACTTGGCGTTGGCTCGGCGATCTCGGATTTTCCGCAACAAAATTTCAGTACCGGTTCGGAACAAAGGAAAAGGAAGTATTTTTCAGTCAGGGTATGAGTTACACCGAAAAAGATCTCAACCGTTTTCTTGAAAAGCATAAAAACAATCCCAATCTGAAAATTGAAACACTTTGCAAAACGAAAAAAGGACGCAATGTCGAATTGCTTCGGATTTTCGATAACAAAAAAACTCCTGATTTCAAGGTGTTTTTATCCTCACGGCATCACTGTGCTGAGATGACGGCAACTTATTCATTGGAAGGAATTATTGAAACGGTTCTTTCTGATACAGATGACGGACGTTGGTTTCGTGAACACGTTGATTTCTTTATTGTTCCGCTTGTTGATAAAGACGGAGTGGAAGACGGCGATCAAGGTAAGAACCGCAAACCGCATGACCACAACCGCGATTATATTCAGCGAATCCACGAATCTGTTCAGGCAATTACTGAACAGGTTCCGAAATGGTTGGACGATAAACCCTTGTTTTATCTGGATATGCATTGCCCTTGGTTGCGCGGCGGCAGCAACCCGCCTCACATTGAAAAGGGAACAAATGAGTACGTTTATTTCGTCGGAATTGATCCCAAAGAATTTGAATTTGGTGAAAATTCATGGAAAGGAGTTCAACGTTTTGGTACGATTTTAGAAAAAGAAAGAAAAGGTACGATTCCTTACCGTGCGTTAAACAACTTACCGTTTGGCGTTTCGTGGAATACCAGTAACAATAAGAAAACGGCAAATTTACAAAAATGTGATGAATGGGGCGCAACACTTCCCAATGTGGTTTTTGCTTCTGCCATTGAAATTCCGTTTGCCAATGCCGAAAGAGTTGTTGTTGATACAAATTCTGCCAAAGTACTTGGTCATGATCTGGCACGAGCCATCCGAATTTATTTGGAAACATTGGAATAACACCAACACCGTAAAACCGGAAGTTTCTGTGAAACAATTTGTTCCATCGAAATTTCCGGCTTTTTGCACAATATATTTTGCACAATGTATTTTCAACTCTAACAATTAGTATAAATCAATGACTTCAAAAAACGTAATACAATATTTAATTTTATTTTCCGTTTTGTTTCTTTTTACCGGTTGCGGAACGAGTGTTGTTTCTGTAACGGGTGAGATTCTTTATGACGGCAAACCGGCATCGGATATTTCCGTTCTTTTTGAACCCAAAAGCGAATCAACACGTATTGCTGATGCCGGTCTTGCGGTTACCAATTCCGGCGGACAGTTTACGTTGTTTTCAACAGGTGTCAAAAAACGAAACGGTATCGAACCCGGTGAATATACCGTATTTATGGGTTGGAAAAACCCAAACGCTACGGATAATATGCCCGAAGGCGCGACAATTAAACCGGTAAATTCGCCCTACAAATTTCCTGAAAAACTCATTAACGGCAATGTTGTCGTTACTGTTAATAGTAAAGATATCAACCGGTTTATTTTTCGTGTTACCGCTGATGATATAACATGGGAATGACCAAAAGAATTTGGTAATCGTTCACAACAAAAAAACAAGCAATTATGAGGTGGGCGACCTTTTGCTATTTGCTAAAAGTTCGCGTCGGCGTACTCGCCGACAATGAATTTAGATGAACGACGGCAAATGGTATTGCTTTCCGTTTTGGAATCAATAACAACTCAACCAACGCGACCTTTCAGCGAAAGGATCACCCACCTCTTTCATGTTTATCGCAAGTCTTTGTTCTATAAAGACTTATGGAAACATATAAATGGCTTTATTCCGTAACATTTTCCGAAATATTTGCATTTTAGATAGTTTCTTTATCTACTTCAATAGCCTTTGTTGATTTCGGTACAATTTTAACACGGTCTTCATTTGTAACCTGTTTCGATGTTTTTGTATTTTCGGTTTTTGGTTCTGTGCCTTTTGGATACTAACGACCGTCAACATGCACTAAATGTTTCGGAGGATATGATATAATTCTAATTCCTTATAAATAAAAGTTATACTGTGTTAGTTATAAAATTGATATTTTTATAACTATTCCGTGTAATTTTTGTTAAAAGTTGTCATAACTATTTACTTAATAGGTACAAAAAGCGGAGTAGCCCGATAGGGCTTAATTTTCATAACCGCAGGTCTTTGACCTGCGGTGTAACGACAAATAGCCGACTGCCTGAAAGGCAGAACTTAACACAACAACGGCTTAAAATTCTGCCCTTCGGGCAGTAGTTTCATTGGTTTTTAACCGCAGGTCAAAGACCTGCAGTTACGAAAATAAAGCCCTGTCGGGCTATTCGGTTTTTCAGATCAATCCAGAAAATTGTTACTTGAAAAATACCAAATACTACCCTAACACAGTATAGCAGGATACTTTATTTTTTTCCTTTGATTTTGAGGAGGACGAGGTGTTCGTATTTCCAGACGTGTTCTACTTCATACTTTGCGGAAATAATATTCGGCGCAAAATCGGTAATAATAAGTTCCGGCACAAAATCAGAATCATAATTCGGGGTTTTTTGGAGATGTTCGGGATAAATCACCCACTCAATCCGGTAATTCCGTCCAAAATGGCGAAGAAGCGGCCAAAACGGATATTCCCAACGATCATAAATTACGTCCAACGCCATGCCAATTTGAGTAAAACCCAACTCGTTGATTTTATTGGTAATCGACAACTGATCAATCATGTACACGGGAACTTGTCGGAAATATTTGTATTTTCGATGGAAAAGATAAGAGTCACGAAAAGATCGGACAACAAAATAATTTTCCAGAAGTTCGGGGTTGGTGATGGAAATATCCATATCAACAATCTGTTCCCCCGAAGCAAGAGGTTTGAGATTTCCTTGCGTTGTTGCCGGTTGATTCCCAACCGGTTTGGTAACCGTTTTGAGCATTGCGTCCAGCGGATTGAAAAACGTGGAGTTGGCAACCATGAAAACAACATAAAGAAACGAAACACCCAAAAGTAACGGAATAAATTGACCGATACGTTTTGCCGGTAAAATTCGGCAAAGACCAAGAACAATAAACGGAATACCGCCAAGAAAATTAGGAAGCAACAACCTTGTTCCAAACGGTTGCCAACGGAACAACGCCGAAAAAAGAAGGAAACCTAATATCGTAAGCCAAATATAAATGATTAAATAACGGTGTTGATGTTGGTATTCCGGCAACAACAATTGTTGCTCTTCCGAACTCGCAGTTGAGTTGATTTCCCGACTCGGTAATTCAGCGGTTTGTTTTTTCGTTTTATATTTGGAAAGAATTTTGTCCAGTTTTGGAGAATTGGTTTTCGGAACGTTGGGAAAAAGTAATTGGCGGCATTGGGTGGAGCAGTAGGAGAGTGTTACGATACTGAAAAAAAGAATAATCAGCGTATTGCCGGAACGGTAATCGTCAAGAAGAAAAGTTGTTTCGTATTGATACGGAATGGTTCCTTCTCCCGTATAAGTTGTTTGCGAATCGCTCCACTCAATACCAAGAACACGGTGTAATTGTATTAAAAAACTTTTATTGTACTGATTAACCGCCTCACTGGGAATAAGGAGTTGCATTCCGATATTTCTGATTGCATTGGAAAAAGTAACATCAAAACCAAAACGAAGATTACGTACCATTTTTTGGTGTTGAACAGGACCGAGCAAATTACCGCACGTTTGAAGATTGCGGACAAAATACGGTACGTTGAAGATAAGGAATCCTAAAATCAGAAAACCATAAATCGGTAACACTTTGTTTCGATAAATTTTGAAATACTGAAAACCAAACCAACAACAGAACGGAATTTCAAAAGCAGCAATAGAAAATTTTGTATTCAGACTCAACCCAAGTGAAATTCCCATACAAACGGCATAAAAAAGTCGTTCGTGTTGCGGTAAATGGACGGAAGACGCGGTACTTAGTTTGAGTCCGAAATAAAGAAAGTTGAAAAAAAAGAATGTCAGTATAATATCTGTTTGTGTGGTGGGTGCTTCAAAAAGAACAATGGGTGCGGAGAGAATCAGCAGACAGCCCAAGAGTTGGCAACGTCCGCCGCCGCCAAAATGACGAATCAATAAAGCGGTTGCAAAAAGAACACCGAGAAATGCAACCATCTGAATTGTATTATCGAGATAATCGTTACCTAAAAATAATTCCCAACCGAAAATAAGATATTCCGCCAACGGTTGATGATAAAGTTGTCGCGGATAATTGGTCGGATACATTGCGACATTACCGTTTTGAATCCAATGAAGTATTCGCGGCAAATGATAAGACATGGAATCTGCAGTACAAGGCGGATAATATACGGCAACAAAAAAGAGCGGACAAATAATAAAAACAGTAATCAAAACAACAATTCTACGGAGAAACGGCTCCTTTTCTGCGTAACGCCATTCCGAGAAAGCCTGAACAAGTGAATGTCGCAACAAAAAAATTCCTGTTGCGAATAAGAGAAACGAGAGAAAATGGAGGCAAGCGAGCGGTTCCGGTGTTTTGAGCGCGTTGAACACCGACAACCCTTCAATAAAAAACCACGTTTCCGCCGCAAAAAGAATACAAGCAACACAAAACGTTTCATAAAACGCAACGTAAGGAGTTGAACGTTCCGCAAGGAAGTGTCGGAGTGCAGCGCGGGAAAATAAAAAACAAGCAATAAAGTTCAGAACAAAAACCAGAGCAAACATAGAATATTTTTAGTGGAATTTTCATTAAAATTTTGCTGATTCTACCGGATTAGGTGTTTCCCGCTGGAATCGTAAAATAAATAGGTAATATTTCAACAGAATTTTCGTTAAAAATAGGCAACCATGAGGTGGGCAACCTTTCGCTGAAAGGTTGCGTCGGCAAAGCCGACTTTGCCCCTGTTTTCGGCTGGCAATTTGATTCCAAAACGGAAAGTAATACCGTTTGCCGTCGTTAATCTGGTTCACTGTCGGCTATCGCCGACGCAACCTTTCAGCGAAAGGTCGCCCACCTCTTGAACTTATCTTTTGAGTTTTTTCATTACGGATAATTGACGGATTCTCCTCCGCTACAGGTTCCAAATGCTTTTAGAATTTCTTTCGGAATATTGCTTGGCAAAAATTTCACGGCGCCGTCAAAGAATACCGCATTGATTCCGCCCGCGTGAAAACTGCCAACTCGTCCGTCTTCGGTGTTGATTCCTTTGAGTAATTCGTCCGGCGTAATATCCGCTGTTGGGTTCATCCAGCAAAACGGTTGTTTCACCTCGACAACTGCAAGCGTATTACTTGTTCCGTCCGCAATCCGAGCGAATGTTCCAGCCGAACGCATTCCGTCGTGTCCGGTTTTTTTTGCCGGAATAAACCCTTCTCCGGCAATCGCCGAATAGCAACATAAACCGGCATTTTTCGCCAACGGGTTTTCTTCGCAACGATAAAAGTCAACAACTACGTTATGAAATTGCTTGTTGTATTCACTGTCCCACGGTTCATCAAGCCGGATTTTTTGATACAGAGCCGCTTGTTCCATAAACGGCAAAATCAATACACGCCAACTATGTAACGGTTTCCCGTCTTTGTCCACCGTATAAAGCGGCGGCAATGCCGTAAACGTATCGTGATAATTATGAATGGCAATAGCAATTTGTTTGAGTTTGTCGATACATTGCGCCCGTTGTCTTGCCGCATGAGCTTTTGCTGATGCTTGAGCCGCCGCCTGAACTGCAGGAAGTAATAATCCGGCAGCAACACCGCCGGCAACTACAATTTCCTGTTTTGCCGCAATTCCTTCATTTTTTAACCGGAAAATAAGTTTATCGTCTTCCACATCAGGAAGCAATGTCCGCAAAAAACCCTTCATAAATTCAAAAGCAAACGGCGGAACATAAATATTATTTCCTTGTGCTTTTTCCAGTTCGGTATTAAATCGGGCGGCATTTATTCCAAATTCAATCGTACTTTCCAACAAACTACGCAATTGAACGGCATCGGTTCGTTTTGTCGTCTTAACCGTCAGAAAAACATTGTTTATTTTTTCGTCTGAAAATAAAGCGTTGATTGGAAACGATGCGGCGACCCATTCGATTTTTTGTGCGGCAAATGTTAAAAGTCCCAGAACTTCCTTTGGTACATTGGGTATATTGTTTAATGCAACGGCGGAAGCGAATTTTGCTTTGAGTTTTTCCGGCAATGCCGCAACGATTTTAATTTCATCTTGTCCCAAAACCTGCAATCCTTGCTGAATCCGTGAATCTTTTGACGGTGTAATCGTTTGCAACCACGTAATAAAAGTAAGTTTCGCAATATCGTTATCTAAATTGCCGTAAGGAAAAACAGGAAGGAACAAAAATTCACCGGACTGAGCCGACGGAACATTCAAGCCTGCCGCGTGAAGAAGCGAATGTAATGTTTGCAAATCATCTTCCGTTTTATTTTTCCAAGGTGTCGCCAAAACGAACATAATACCACTAGTTGTGAAATCAAGATCGCAGAAGAAAGCCAACTCCTGAATACCAAGTTTTTTTGTAATTGTTTCATACTGCGGACGCACGAGAGTGTCCAATTTTTCGAGTTCGTCATTTAATTCGCGGGTTGTTGCTTTAAAAGATTTTTCGTCAAAGTGAAGTTGTTTCAACAACTCTTCACCAAGTTTTCCGACTTGTGATTTTATCGAATCAATTTCGATTTTTCGCAAATCAAGGTGGACAAAAAACACCGTATTGTCGGTGATTAACGGAGCAAACGTTTCTTGCCCGAACACACGAACTGTTGTCAAAACAAGAAACAACATCAAAACATTCATCAAATTTCTCATGGGATTCTCCTGAAAATAACTTGTCAAACAGTAAATCGTTCCGGAAAACACAAC
>JAISBG010000702.1 GCA_031266315.1 Planctomycetaceae bacterium
AAAAGCGGAGTAGCCCGATAGGGCTTCATTTTCATAACCGCAGGTCTTTGTCCTGCGGGGTAACACCAACCAGCCTACTGCCGGAAAGGCAGAACTTAATACTGTAACGGGTTAAAATCCTGCCCTTCGGGCAGATATTTTATTAGGTCTTGACCGCAGGTCAAAGACCTGCGGTTACGAAAATAAAGCCCTATCGGGCTATTGGGTGTTTCGAATCAATCAAGAAAATAATTATTTAGAAACTTGAAAAATACCAAATACAACCCTAACACAGTATATTTCCGGTATTACCGGATTGATTATAACATACTTGGCGGTTAAAATAACAAGCACTGAGTAATTACAAATTATAATACCAAAGGAGCAATCTAATGTATTTTTATCACAAAAGCTGGTTTTGTGTGTTTTTTGTTTTGAGATTATTCTCTTTCGCCTCATTCCTTTCTGTATTCGTTCCTGCGGCGATCAATGACGGTGTAACGCGGGAGATGATTGAAACAGACTGGTTAAAGCAGGCAGAATCGTGGCGCGCAATTGTTACGGGAAATGTAAACTTCGGGCAGGTAACTCCTCAAACCGATGCTTTGGGTGCGGTTGATGGTGTTAAAAATGGTCGTTACGCATTTCATACCAATCGCGAAAAAAATCCCTGGTGGCAGGTTGATCTTGAAAAAGTAATTCCTATTTCACGGATTGTTGTTTACAACCGGTTGGATTATGCGCCCGGTTTGCATAACGCGGATACGATGAAAATATTCGTTTCAAATGATGAAAAACAATGGACGCTGATTCACGATTGTGCAGGCAAACATTTCGGCGGTATCTCTGGTGAAAAACCGTTGGAAGTCATTTTTAATCCGGAACAAGTTATCGCAAGATTTGTCCGGTTACAAATTTCGGACGATTTGCCGGTTTTCTTTCATTTAGATGAAGTGGAAATCTATTCGTTTGATAATCCGTCACAAAATATTGCTCTTTGGAAATCCGCAAATCAAAGCAGTCAGAGTCAATGGTCTGTAAGGAAAATAAAAAAATCACCGGAACTTATCGGCTCTTATCCTGTTATAGAAACAAAAAACCGGATTCTCCAACTTGCAGATTATTTGAAACAGCAAGGTGTTGATACTTCCGTCATCATTGCAGAACTCGGTAAACAGATAACACCGGAAAAAGCGGAATATTTACGTCTTCGCCGATTGGGACGGAAACTTGTGTTTGCCAATCCGCTGCTCGATTTTGAACGTCTGCTATTTGTGAAACGATTTACTCAACAAACTTATCCCGATATTTGTCTGAATCACATGCCTTGGGTTTCCAAACCGGGCGGCGATATTTGTATCCTTGACCGTCCGTTTTCGCTTGACGGTTCCGGTCAGAAAGTAACTCCTCTGATTAACGGTCAACTGGGAGCCGGTCATGTTCGCGGTATTGATCTTTGGTGGGACGGTAATCGGGTTGTGTTCGGATATGCCAAACAAGATAATTTTCCGTTCAAAAATTGGTCAATCCCTGTCAGTCAGGAACGCTTAATCGGTCATGATCTTCGTCTTTCTCAAGAACCGATTCATCTTTATGAAATTCGTACAGACGGAACCGGATTACGGCAAATCACGAATCATGATTTTTGGAGCGATCTTGATCCGGCTTATCTTCCCAACGGCAATATCGTTTTTGTTTCAGAACGTTGCGGATTTTCGCTTCAGTGTAACAACGGACCCTTCCACGATGAAACTTCCTGTAACCTTTTTTCCGTAAAACCGGACGGTAGCGGACTCCGTTGGCTTAGTTACAATAAAGACGGCGATTATCAGCCGCATATTTTCAATGACGGAACGATTGGTTATTGCCGTTGGGAATATCAGGAGCGGGGGTGGGCGAATATTCAGTCGGTTTGGTTTATTCGTCCGGACGGAACCGGAGCCGATGCCTTGTTTAAACAACATATTGACAATCCTTGGGCATTTGAAAATACGCGGGAAATTCCCAATCTTTTGTCAACAGCCGAACGTAAATTTGTTTCTATTGCGGCAGGACATCACACCTTGGCTTGCGGACCGGTTTGCATTTTATCTCCCAATCAGGGGCTTAATAATCAGGAAGGAATCAAAATTGTTACACCCGGTGTTTTTCCTCCCGAAGGCGGAATGTCGGGAGCTCCTGTTCCCGAAGGCGGCTGCATTGAGAACGGCGGATATTATATGTATCCTTTTCCGCTTTCCGACAAATTTTTTCTTGTTTCCTATACTTATAGCAGTGATCACCGCTCCGGTTCTTCTGTAACATTTCGCGGTGCAGATGAAACCGGTTACGGATTATATCTGATTGACGTGTTTGGAAACAAAGAACTACTCTATACCGATACGGAAATTTCTTCCTCGTTTCCCATGCCGCTCCGTCAGCGAACCAAACCGCCAATTGTTGCGGAAAATCAGGAATTTTTGTACGGAGATCGTGCGGTTTGTACAGTAAGTGATGTAACATTTGGCGTGGAAGGTGTTCGCCGTGATGAGGTAAAATATATTCGTATTGCCCGACGAATCGGTTGGCCTTACACGAAAGAAACCGGCGGGCAGCGTTACGAAGTGGACGGCAGTAGTTGGGGTTTAAGTTGGGCGCCGGTGTTGGTTTACGGCGAAGTCGCCGTGGAAGCCGATGGAAGTGCGTCATTTTATGTTCCTTCCAATGAGTCGGTTTACTTCCAACTCCTCGATGCCAATAAACAGGAAATCAAACGAATGCGGTCATTTATCAGTTTTCAACCGGGTGAATCTCGAAGTTGCGTGGGTTGTCATGAAACGCGAAGTGTTGCTCCTGAAAATCTGTCGGCTCTTGCAATAAAGCGTGAACCTTCTGTGCCGGTTGCTCCGCCTTGGGGAACAGAACGCTGTATCAATTATCTCGTTGATATTCAACCGGTTTTTGATCGTCATTGTGTTTCCTGCCATTCCGGTTTGAAACCAGCCGCAGGTTTCGATTTTTCTGGTGGTCTGATGTCGGGAACTCCCATGCAAACTCCGTATCGATATCTTAATTTTGATGGACTTAACCGTTCCTACCGAACAATTATTGAAAATAATTTAATAACCTACTCCAACAAACACGCCTCAGCAGCGGAAATCACCCAAACACGGCAATTCGGTTCGGCGCGAAGTAAACTTATTGATACAATCCTTTCCGGTTCCTGTTCCAAATATATTAAACTCAAACCGGAAGATTGGTACCGATTGGTTACGTGGATTGATGCCAACGCCCCATACCATGACCGTTTTGTCAATTCAAGACCAGTTCATCCGCCTTATGACCTGACAACAGACACAAAATTGAAACAAATTATTCTTGATGTTCATCAAAAACGTTGCGCGGAATGTCATGTTGCGGAAGAAGTAACACGACTTGATTGGATCAATTTGTTTACACCGGAAAAGAGTTGTTTTCTGACGGCACCGCTTGGTTCCAATAAAAATGAAACAAAATCTTGCAGTCGGAAAGTTTACACAAATGAGAATGATTCTGATTACGTAACGCTACGAACTGCAATTCAAAATGCGGTACAACAAACATGGAAATATCCGCGTCGCGACTTGGAAACATTGCTGGAGGAAAATTTCCGAACAAAAAACAAACAGATCACTGTTCACCCA
>JAISBG010000738.1 GCA_031266315.1 Planctomycetaceae bacterium
GCGGACGTGAAGGTTACCAATGTATCTGGAACACCGACATGAAACGGGAAATTGATCATCTGGCAAAATTTATGCACATGGCGGTTGACTATGCCAAAGAAATCGGTTTCAAAGGACAATTTTATTTTGAACCCAAACCAAAAGAACCAACAAAACATCAATATGATTTTGATTCGGCAGCATGTATCAATTTTCTCCGTGCTTACGGTCTTGAAAAATATATCAAGATGAATATTGAAACAAATCACGCGACCTTGGCGGGTCATTCCGTCGAACACGAATTGGAATATGCGGGAAGTCAAGGTTTTTTGGGATCGGTTGATGCGAACACCGGCGACACATTGCTCGGCTGGGACACCGATCAATTTCCGACCAATGTCTATGAAACAACCAAAATGATGTTGGTTATTCTGAAATACGGCGGTTTCAAAACCGGCGGTTTGAATTTCGATGCTAAAGTACGCCGTGAAAGTTTTGAACCGATTGATTTGTTCTACGCTCATATCGGCGGTATGGACGCTTTTGCGTTAGGTCTGAAAATTGCAGCGGAAATTCGCAAAAACGGTGAATTGGCGCAAATGGTTCAAGATCGTTACGCATCGTGGGACAGCGGTATTGGTGCGGAAATCGAAGCCGACAAACACAATTTCAAATCGCTTGAAAAATATATGCTCAAAAAAGGCAATGCCGACCCCAATAAATCCGGAAGGCAGGAACTTTTCGAAAATATTGTCAACCGATATACGTTCAAAAATAGTTGAAAGTTATCGCCCGATAGGGCTTTATACTGTGTGAGTCATAAAATTGGTATTTTTTTAACGATTCACCGGACTGCTATCGTTACGGAAAGACAATCTAGCGGTAACCTCATTCTCAACCTAATTTTTTTTACTAAACAACCTCAGTAGCCTAATGGATTCCCCAAAAACCAACCTCATTACCTCATCGATAATTTGTTGTAATGAAAAAGTGAGGATATTTTTTGCCGTTCTTGTTACAGATTTTGTTTTTGTTGTGAAAATAAGGTTGAGAAAATTTAATTTCGATCATTTGAAAATACTGTAATGAGTGATCAAAAACACCTGTCAATGATTAGCGAATTCGATTCAAAAATTTACGACGGCATACGCGCTGTCTTAGCAGAAGCACGGACAAAAGTATTCAACACCGCTAATACCGCAATGGTAATCGCCTATTGGGAAATCGGACAACAAATTACCGAAGCAATAGGCAACCGCGCAGAATACGGTAAACAGCTTCTACAGTTTTTGTCCGAACAGTTGACAGCAGAATTTGGCAAAGGTTTTACGGTACGGAATCTGCGGGCAATGCGGCAGTTTTATGACACTTTTCCAATTCGGCACGCACTGCGTGCCGAATTGACGTGGACGCATTATCGTTTGTTGATACGTGTTGAGGAGCCGAGCCGCCGTGAGTTTTATTTGAGCGAAAGTGCTGATTTGGGTTGGACTTCGCGTCAGTTGGAGCGGCAGATTAACTCGTTCTATTACGAGCGTTTGCTTGCCACACAAAAAGAACACCGCCCCGAAATTGCAGGTGAAATTTTCAAACTCGAACCCAAAAGAGATAAAGACTACATCTTCAAAGACCCGTATATTTTGGAGTTTCTCGACCTAAAAGAAAACACAAAATACAGCGAAAACGAACTGGAACAAGGACTAATAGACAAGTTGCAGGAATTTTTACTTGAACTCGGCAAGGGATTCTCGTTTGTATCACGCCAAAAACGGATAACAACTGAAAGCGGCGAACATTACTATATTGACCTTGTATTCTACAACTATATCCTAAAATGTTTTATTGTCATCGACCTCAAGGCGGGCAAATTGACGTATCAGGACATCGGGCAGATTGACTTTTATGTCCGTTTGTTTGATGATAAAGTCAAGCAAGATAACGACAATCCGACAATTGGTATCGTTTTGTGTACTAATAAAGATGAAAGCATCGCAAAATATTCCGTACTTGCCGATAATGAGAATCTGTTTGCGTCAAAGTACAGATTGTATCTGCCGACAGAAGAAGAATTAAAGGAAAAACTACAACAAGAACGTGAACTTATTGAGCATAACTTAAAAGAAGAGGAAGAGAACAAATAAAAAGACCTCTATTATTATAAAATAAAATCGATATAATACGTGTTTCACGTTGAAGTTTTAACTTCCTGTACGGCAGCCTTGTTGGGCTGCTAACGTATTGGCAACCCGAAACGATTAACCTAAAAAAGCGGTTGTCAGTAGAACCCCCTCTCAAAAAAGGAGACGTATATTATGGTAATGAAAAAATTTCTTAACAATCCTGAACAAATAACAACAGAACTTCTGGAAGGATTTACGTTAGCCTATCCTAAAATGGTTCGTCTTGTTTCTGAAAAAATTGTTGTTCGGGCGACACCAAAATCGGAAAACAAAGTTGCCGTAATCACGATGGGCGGTTCCGGTCATGAACCGGCGTTGAGTGGTTATGTTGGCGAAGGAATGTTGGATGCGTCGGTGGTTGGCGATATTTTTGCTGCTCCGGGCGGTCCGAAAGTTCTGGAAGCGTTACAGTTGTTCCGAAACAATGCTGGTATCCTTCTTGTGATTCTCAATCATGCCGGCGATGTAATGAATGGTAATTTGGCTTACAATATGGCAGTCAAA
>JAISBG010000824.1 GCA_031266315.1 Planctomycetaceae bacterium
TCGGAGTTACCGGCGGTGTGATGGAAGCGGCGGTTCGTACCGCTTACGCTCAAATTTCCGGCGAAAAACCTCCGGCTCTCCTGTTCAATCTTCAACCTGTTCGCGGTCTTGCTGGAATGAAAGAAGCGGCATTGGAAGTTCCCGGTTACGGTGAGGTACGTGTGGCGGTTGTTGCCGGCATGGGCAATACGCATAAAGTGTTGGAACGAGTTCAAAACGGGACGGGAAATTGGCATTTTATCGAATTTATGGCTTGTCCCGGAGGTTGCATCAGCGGCGGCGGACAACCAAGAACCGCCTTACCGCCTTCCGACGAAGTACGTTCCGCGCGAATCGGCGCACTCTACAACGTCGATGAACGCGCCACGATTCGGCTTTGTCACGAAAACCCCGAAATTAAAACCGTTTATAAAGATTATCTCGGAGAACCCAACGGACATCTTGCCCATGCTCTGTTGCATACTCATTACGAAAACTACAGCAGTCATCTGACAAAAAAAGTGAATAGTTAGTTTTGTAGTTGATAATGTAATTGATAGTGAATAGTTTGTGAGCGGATTATTGATCGTTTTTTGAAAAAAATAATTTGAGGAGGTTATCATGTCTCAAGGTGTATTAGTTAATCTTACAAAATGTATTGGTTGCGGTAGTTGTACGGTTGCGTGCAAGATGTACAACGCGAATCAATGGATTGACGAGCGGGCGGCGACCAGCGGCGAACATGCCGAATTAGCGGACGAAAACTGGACGATAATACGAAAATTCCGTGTGTCGCAACCAATTATCGAAGCAGACTCCGACACAAACAATAAAATTGACCGTACTAACTATAACCCTGAAATATGGCGGTTTGTCAAACGGCAATGTATGCACTGCAAAGAACCGGGTTGTGTGTCGTCTTGTTTTGCCAAAGCGTTTCAAAAAACAGAAGCAGGACCGGTTATTTATTATCCCAATAATTGTGTCGGTTGCCGTTACTGTATGTTGGCTTGTCCGTTTAAGATTCCAAAATTTGAATGGGATAAAACGATTCCTGTGATCACGAAATGCGTGATGTGTCATAATCGTATCGCGAAAGGTCAGCAACCGGCTTGTGTGTCGGTGTGTCCGACGAATGTTATGAAATTCGGCGACCGCGACGAACTGTTGGCGGAAGCAAAAGAATTGGTCAGCAAGGATTCACGTTACGTAAAACATATTTACGGCGAAGAGGAAGCCGGCGGAACGTCTTGGATTTATGTTTCAGACACACCGTTTGCGCAACTCGGTTTCAAGATGGATGTTCCCAAAAAGCCGATTCCTTCGTACACGTCAACTTATATGCACTCAACACCAATTTTTGGCGCGATATGGGCTTTAATTTTAACGGGAATTTATTTTTTCACCAAACGAAAAGAACACGTGAAAACCGCCGAAAAAAACCATACCGAAACAACAAAATAATTCCGGTTACGCCGGACAGAGCATTGTGTTTCGTTGTTGCAACGTTTATTAAATTTTAATCCTGCCGAAGTTTTTTTCCGAACATTTTCCAATACATTTAACATCAAAGCAACCAACCCTAATTGCATCCAATGGATTTTAATATTGAATTTAAAAAGTGGTTTATTCGTATTTCGTATGATCATTGGTCATTCCGAATTACACCGATACGATTTTTTCTGATTTCATTATCGTTGCTGACGGCGGCAATTTTGTTGTATCGTTTTGCGTTTGGGTTGCAGTCTGTTGCCAACCTCAGCGATCAATGGCCTTGGGGACTTTGGAAAGGTTGGTCTGTTTTTGCCGGTGCCGCATTAGCGGGCGGCGGGTACGGAACAACATTTCTTGTTCACATATTACATATAAAGCGGTTGAAACTGGTTGTGCATCGAACTTTGCTTATTTCGCTTCTTGGTTACACGCTTATGCTTGTTGGTCTTATTACAGAAATCGGACGTTGGTTCAATTTTTGGCGTCCTTATGTTTCGTGGGGACATGAATCCGCGTTGTTTGAAGTACTCGTGTGTGTTTCTTTGTACATGATTGTTCAGGTAATGGAATTAGGCGAAGTGATTACCGAAAAAGTGTTTCGTCCATTCCATTGGTTTTTTGTGCGGGTTTTTCCGGTTCTGGCGATTATCGGTGTGATGTTGCCGACGTTGCATCAATCATCGCTTGGAGCAATTTATCTTATGACGGACGGACGTTTGCATCCGCTTTGGTGGAGTCCGATTATTTTTCTGTTCTTTCTTTTATCGTCGCTTTTTGTGGGACCGGCAATGTTGGTCATGGAATCCGTGCTGGTTGGTTTTGCCTTCGGACACAAAACGCCAATTGATGTTTTGAAAATACTGGCGCGAATCGGCGGCGGAATTATGATACTTTATTTGGCGTTAAAAATCGGCGATCTTGTTGTTCACAATGAGACTGGACTTCTTTTTGAAGGTAGTTTTGAAAGTGTTGTGTTTATTGCGGAACTTTTATTTGGAGTGGTGATACCGATTCTGATTGTTTTTTCTCCGCTTATCAACTATCGCGGTTGGATGATTACTTATGGTTTTCTTACCAGTTTTGGCGTGTTTTTCAACCGAATGAATGTAGTGGTTACCGGAATGATTCGCGATGCCGGAGTCATCTATTATCCAACTTTTTGCGAAGTAATTACCTGTTTCGGTTTTGTTTCGATTGCTGTGTTGATTTATCTGTTCCTGTGCGAGAATTTCAACATCTTAAAGAATAACAACGGCAACGAAATAGGAAATAATTAATAACTCATGTTACGCACGGTTGGTAACAAGTCGGTCAAAGATATACATCAACTCGGTAGGATTGCGTGTTTTCCTCCGCCCTGCAAGGGCAACACAA